>NZ_VOYL01000050.1:0-19464 GCF_013420295.1 Acinetobacter sp. YH01018 | reverse complement strand
AAACATTTAGAATATTAAGTGAACGCTATCGAAATAGACGGAAAAGATTCGGTTTACGCATTAACTTAATCGCTGCACTGGTAAACCGGATAAATTTTCAATAATGACTTTCGCAAGAGATCTATTATTTATTTTTTCTTAATTTATGTGTATTAAATGCTGGTATCCTCTCTTTCTTAAATTATAATTCATAAGTTGAGTTTTTATATAGGATTACATCTATGCCTGATTCCAACCTCCCTAGTTCAGACACTGCACTTTTAAATGTCCTAAAAATTATGGAGCCATTGGTATCTTGGTTATTAAAATCGGGTGTAGGCTATAGCGAATTTTCTCATGCTTTAAAATCTGTGTTTTATCATGAAGCTGAAAAAGAATTAGAATATTTACAACAGAAAAAAACTGACTCGTCCATAAGCTTGTTATCTGGACTCAATCGCAGAGAAGTGAGTACATTTAAGCAAAGGTCTTCTGAGCAAGCTCATCATAACCATTCTCCCCCAAGCCCAAGCGTACCTGCGCGCATTGTGACTTTATGGATTCAAAAAAATTGGCATAAACAAATTGCTTTCAGTGGGCAAGATATCAGTTTTGAAACCTTAGCCAAAGAAGTTTCTCAAGACAAACATCCACGTGCAATGTTACTGGAACTGCAACGTTTAGGTTTAGTAACTGAATTAGCCAATACGGTTATTTTACATACGGAATCTTTTACCCCCAGTAATAGTCTTTATGACAGCCAGGTACTTCTTTCTCAGTCTGCATTCGACCATCTTTGCTGTGGGATAGCCAATATTTTCATCACAAAGAATGAATATCTTGAGCAAAGCTTACGAGCAGATGAATTAACCGAAGAGTCTATTCGTGAGCTTAGAGAGTACGGTACTCAGCTATGGCAGGAATATGCTCAGAAAATGTTAAGTAAAGCCGTAGAATGCTCTCAACAAGATGAAGGAAAGGTAGATGCTTGTCACCGATTTAGCTTGGGAATCTATCAATATGATGAAGACATTGATATCAAAAAAAAATAATATGTATTTCTTATAAATAAAAAATATTAAATTAATATATTGTCATATTGTATAATTATTGTGGTGTAGTCTAACAATCCTAAAGGTATAAAATTTTGAAGTTAAGCAATTTGTCTCTTTACTGTTTTATTCCTTGTGTTCTATTAGGATGTGGCGAGGGTGATTCTTTTTCGGTTGGTGGCGTTTCTTTAGGGGGTACAGGGCTGCCGTCTACAGGTGGTAATCCACCCATACTTAGTTCACCGATGCCAGCAGAGGGAGAAATATTGCCAGATGATAATCCATTCATTTTATGGTCGAGTGGTGCCATAGAGAAAACCTGCGACCAAATTAACCTTAAAATGCAATTAATCGATCTTGAAACAGGCTCTATACTGGAGACTCAGCAAGGCATTCCACTGCATCCCAATCCAGAAGAAAATATTGCTGTCACGATTCAAGTCACCAATAACAATTCGGGAACAACAACGGAATATTTTGAAAATTGTCAGCCTTCTATTCAGATCATAGGACAAGATGGGCAACAACTAGCAACTCATGATAACTTCGAATGTGCAGCCAATGATCTAACACTCGCGCATAAGCCACAAGAGTCAGCGACTTATCAGTACAAGTTTAATTTACCGAATGAACCAACATCCTGGAGTTTAAACTATCATCATATTTATTCTCTGGAACAAAACGCAGCATTTACCGAACGTAAATCTTGTGACATATCCTATCCATTGAATGTGGATATTTGACATCCTCGCCTCTTTAAACTGAGGCGAGTCCTACTTAGACGTTTACGCCCAAACACAAGCACGTTTTTTGCAGGATTTAAATCACGCTGTTATCCTAAAAATGAGGCTATTTCTTCTGCCACTGCCCTAGATGTCCGGGAAACACCGACCAGCGTTGCCGAAGCAGCACCGGTCCATTCTCCATAACCCACCAGCCATAAATTTGGTACCTCAACCGAACGGCCGTTCTGAACCGCGATGGTCTGGTCCGGCTGGATAATTCCGAGGCTGCTAAGATGATTCAGTGCTGCTTTAAATCCGGTACACCAGATCACTACATCCACTTGGGCTGTGCTGCCATCTTCCCAAATCACGCCATGTTCTGTAAATGCCGAAAATGGCCGTTCGCTATGTAGCACACTACGTGCACGTGCATCCTTGACCGAATCGATCATGACAATATCCCCCAGACCACCAATCGGCTGCTCGATCTTTCTGCCCTCCTGCTGGGCTTTCAGGCGCTCGGTCGCCCTTAAGAACAGGACACGGCCATCGACATCATCCGCCAGAAACTGCGGCAGTGTCTGGGTGATCCAAAGCGTTTCGGCCACCTGAGATACTTCCGCCAAGATTTGTGCACCAGAGTTACCGCCACCCACCACCATGACTTTCTTGTTTTTAAATAACTCAGCATTTTTATAATCTGCGGAATGCAGTTGCACGCCCTGAAAATGCTCACGGCCGGCATACTCAGGAATAAACGGGTGACTCCATGTCCCTGTAGCACTCACCACCGCTTTGGCTTTCCAGCATCGTTCACCAGCATAGACCTCTAAATATGTCCCCTGGTTTTCCACGCGATCCACATGCACGGGACGAACTATGGGAAAGTGATAGCGCTGCTCATAGGCGGTCAAATAGTTAATCACTTCATGACGGGTCGGATAGGTCTGTTCGGTCGCCGGCATCATCCAGCCCGACAGGGAGCTCCAGCTATTCGGGGAGAAAAGACGCAAGGACTCCCAGGCATGCTGCCAGGCACCTCCAGGCTGAGGCTGATCATCCAGGATGATAAACGGAATGTTCTTACGCTTTAAGAAATAGGCCGTGGACAAACCGGCCTGTCCACCACCGATGATAATCACATCTGTTTCGATCTGTTTTGTGTCCAAAGCCTTTTCCCCTTGCATTTTTCTGTTGTTCTTGATGCAGCATCCCGCTTTTGCAGCGGGTTTCTGCTGATTTCTCTGATTGACAGGACAAGCCTGAATTCAAGCAAATCTGGCCTTACAAACTGCGCTGATTCACCCGTTTAGAGAGTTCTTCCGCAGATTCCTTACGTTCCGAATAACGGTTGGTCAAATAAGCACTTTGCCCACGGGTCAACAAGGTAAACTTATACAGTTCTTCCATCACATCGACAATGCGATCATACAAGGACGACGGTTTCATGCGTCCCTCTTCATCAAATTCCAAAAAGGCCTTGGGAATGGAAGACTGGTTCGGAATTGTGATCATACGCATCCAGCGCCCCAAAATGCGCATCTGGTTGACGCTATTAAAAGACTGCGAGCCGCCGCTGACCTGCATCAGTGCCAGGGTTTTGCCCTGTGTGGCACGAATGGCTCCAGCTGCCAGCGGAATCCAGTCAATTTGTGCCTTAAAGATCGAACTCATCGAACCATGCCGCTCTGGTGAACACCAGACCATGCCTTCGGACCAAGCCAGCAATTCATGCAGTTCCTTGACTTTAGGATGTTCCAGATCGCCATCTTCAGGCAACGGTAATCCTTTGGGATGAAAGATTTTGACCTCACAGCCAAAGCATTCCAGAATACGGCCGGCTTCCATCACCGCCAGGCGACTGTACGAGCGCTCGCGGTTTGAGCCATACAGCAATAACATCCGTGGTGGATGGGCCAGCTCTTTGGCCTGCACCTCGGCAAAGGTAGGCGTTGGCAAAAGATCAGATTCAAGATTTGGGAGAGTCATATCAGCCTCTTAAGAATTGGGGTAATATTTTTTCTTGAGCCACAAAGATACGCTGACCAGCGCAATCAGTACTGGCACTTCCACCAAAGGCCCAATAATGGTGGTAAAGGCAATCGGCGAAGCCAAACCAAAAGTGGCAATCGCGACCGCTAGGGCTAACTCAAAGTTATTGCCCGCCGCGGTAAAAGAGATTGCAGTGGTTTTCGGATAGTCATTGCCCATCCATTTACTCATAAAGAAGCTAACAAAGAACATCAGCACAAAGTAAACTGTCAATGGAATCGCGATGCGTAACACATCCATCGGCAAACTCACCACATCGCCACCTTTCAGGCTAAACATCGCCACAATGGTGAACAGCAAGGCCAGTAAACTGAGCGGGCCAATTTTTGGCAGGAATTTCGTTTGATACCAATCCAGACCTTTGGCTTTGACCAACGACAAGCGGGTCAGGAAGCCCATCAGAAACGGAATGCCCAGATAGATCAAGACGGCATTGGCAATGGTCCAGAAATCCACATGGATCACATGCCCTTCTACCCCAAAGAATGGCGGCAAATAGGTCAGGAAGAACCAGGCATAACTACTAAAGAACAGAATCTGGAAAATACTGTTAAAAGCGACCAGCGCCGCACCATACTGGTTATCCCCACAAGCCAAACCATTCCAGATTAGCACCATGGCAATACAGCGCGCCAAACCAATCAAGATCAGACCGGTCATATATTCCGGATAATCGCTAAGAAAGACGATGGCCAGCACAAACATCAGTACCGGGGCAATCAGCCAGTTCTGGATCAGGGACAAGGCCAGAGTTTTTTTATCCTGAAACACCTGTGGCAGTATCGCATAGTCGACTTTGGCCAATGGAGGATACATCATCAGGATCAGGCCAATCGCAATCGGCAGATTGACCGAGTTGATGCTCATGGCATCCAGTGCTGTCGATGCTTGCGGAAAAAACACCCCAATCGCAACACCCAATGCCATGGCCACAAAGATCCACAGGGTCAGGTTACGATCTAAAAAGGACAATCCGGGTTTAGACATGATCTGCTCGATTAAAGATGGGAAATTTGATTGATTGCAGCAATAAGCTCAGGACGGATCATTTTTTCGATATCCAAGGCAAATAAAGCATCCAGACGTTTATTGATGTGCTCTACCGTAGTCAAAAATGCCTGGAGTTTTTCTTCTTCAGCTAAGTCCAGGTGTGAAGGATCAGACAGGCCCCAATGTGCCTTGATTGCGCCCCCCAGATAAAGTGGGCAAGCTTCCTGTGCAGCTGAATCACAGACGGTAATCACCACTTCAGGCTCATATTGCTCACAGGCATCAATCGCTTTGCTGGATAAACCTTCAGTGGATAAACCCAAATTTTGCAAAGTCTTAATCGTCAAGGGATGCACCTGACCGGAAGGTTTGCTACCAGCACTGTAAGCCACCCAGCCTGCTGGCGCACGGCTGTTAAATAACACTTCAGACAGAATACTGCGGCAACTGTTGCCCGTGCACAAAAACAAAAATTTCATGAAAATTTACTCGCAATGGCTCTGAATCGACAGAGCGAAAGGATTAAATAAAACCGGAACATCACTACGTTTCAGCACCTCCAGAATTTCAAAACACCAGGCTGGTAATTGCGGATTGATGCTGTAATACACCCACTGGCTTTGCCGACGATCATTCAACAAGCCACAAGACCGTAACAAGGCCAGATGACGTGAAATTTTCGGCTGGCTTAACTGCAGTTTATCGGTCAGATCACAGACGCATTGCTCTTTGTTTTTCGCAATCAGCAGGACAATACTGAGACGCGTTTCATCAGATAAACATTTAAAAAACTGAACGTGGTCCATAGCTGCTCCCATTCTGTTATTCAAATATATACATATCCATATATATAGTAAATAGTACAAGTTAAAAATTATAAAGGAAAGATTATAATGTGGTTTGAAAGAGGTCAATTTAAAAAATTGTCCGCTTTTCTCGGCTGTGTTATGAATAAAGAAAATTTTAACGATTAGAAAATTTAAGGAATATCGAATGACTGATAAAAATATTTTAGTGCCGATTGACGGTTCTGATCAGGCACTTGCAGCAGTCAGAGAAGCCGCCATTATGGCAAATGCCCTGGACAGCAAGCTGATTGTCATCAGCATTGTTGAAGAAAATCCGTTTGCCAATACCGATTTTTATTACTTTGGTGCAGATGCGACGACCATGAAAGCATTTTTTGATGAAGCGTGTGGTAATGCAACAAAGGCCTTAGCAGATGCACAAAAACTTTCGGTCGATTCAGGTGCACGTGAGGTTGAAACAAAACTCGTTAAAGCTGAAGTGTCTGCACAAACTATTGTTAATGTCGCTGAAGAACTTGCTGCTTCGCTGATTGTGATGGGATCACATGGGCGTAAAGGCATCCAGAAACTAGCTTTAGGTAGTGTGGCTGAAGAAGTATTAAAGTTGTCCCAAGTACCCGTATTAGTCGTTAAGCAATAACTGACCTGATTTCGGTTCACGCCATAAAAAAACCAGTAGTCTGAGCTACTGGTTTTTTTAAAAGAAAATGCATTTAGGGCTTATTTATTTTTCTCGATCAGTTCCGCGACAGCCTGAGCTTCCAGAACTTTACCACTCGATACGATTTTATTATCAATCATCAGCCCCGGAGTGCTTAACAAGCCGGTTTCGGCAATCTGCATCATATCGGTAACATATTCAATATCCGCTTGCACACCGGTAGTTTTGACTGCTTCTTCGGTTGCAGCCAACAGTGCTTTACATTTACGGCAACCTGTACCTAAGACTTTAATTTGCATCTCTTATTCTCCACACGTTTTATAAAAACCAGTAACCTAAAGTATTCAGGCTATAGCCAATAATCAAGATTCCCACAAAAATAATACCAACAAACAGGCTCAATAAGCGGGTTTGCACCACTTGCTTTAACAGGATTAGGGATGGCAGGGAAAGTGCGGTGACGGCCATCATAAAGGCCAAAACCGTCCCCAAACCTACACCTTTCGCTACCAAAGCTTCAGCAATCGGCAAGGTGCCAAAGATATCCGCGTACATCGGTATGCCTACGATTGTAGCAATCAGCACAGAATACCAGTGTTCCTGACCAAGCAAGGCGGTAATCCACTGTTCAGGAATCCAGTTATGAATTGCCGCACCAATCCCTACCCCAATCAACACATACATCCAGACCTTGCTAAAAATCTCCACCACCTGTTCCCAGGCAAATGCACGCCGCTCTTTCGCGGTCATACTGAAATCTTCATCTTCTCCCGGAATCGCCTGATGATGGGTCACAAACTCAGCCACATACTTTTCCATTTTCAGGTAGCTAATCAAGGAGCCACCCAATACCGCCAGCACTAAACCCAGCAACACATAGACCATGGCGATTTTCCAGTTAAAAATACTGGCCAATAAAATAATTGAAGCCAGATCGACTAGCGGAGATGAAATCAGAAATGAAAAGGTCACCCCCACAGGCAGTCCGGCACGGGTAAACCCGATAAATAGTGGAATCGAGGAACAGGAACAAAATGGGGTAATGGTGCCGAGCAAGGCCCCCATGATATTGGCTTTGATCCCGGTCATGCGGCCTAAAATCTGCCGGGTACGTTCAGGCGGAAAATAACTTTGAATATATGACAGGGTATAGATCAGAACCGAGAGCAGAATAAAGATTTTGAAGACATCATAGATAAAGAAGTGAATACTGCCACCCAGACGGGTTGCGACCGATAAACCGAAGACATTTTCGACCAGCCAGCGCACACCCTCTGACAACCAGGTCATTTTGAGCAGAGCGTTATTCAACCAAGCAAAGAGGGCAATTATTTGATCCATTTAAATCTCCTGGTCTTGGGGGAATAATAGTGCTTGTGTAAATAGAGACAGTTCTTGAGCACGGATGGGATTCAGTGAATAGTGTATCCAGCGTCCGTTTTTTCTGCCTTTAACCAGACCCGATTCAGTCAAACACTTCATGTGGTGAGATAAGGTTGATTGACTAATCGACAGATTCTTGAGTAATTCACATGCACAACACTCCCCTGCCTGTAACATTTGCAAAATCTGAAGACGGGTCTTATCCGTCAAAACCTGATACAGGGAAACCGCTTGCTGATGATCCAATTCCTTTATCCATCAAGGACCTATTTCACCAGTATGTAAATTATATTGATCATCGTCAATGTATTTTCACAAAAAAAGCCCTAATCAAGTTAGGGCTTTTTGCTATCCAAGACGCTTTATTTCAGCCGATTGCCCTGTTCATCAATAATGAATTCACCGTCTTCTTTGGCAAAGGCTCCTAATTGCGGCAAAGGCAGAATATCCAGCACGACTTCGGAAGGACGGCATAAACGCGTTCCGAACTCGGTGACCACCAACGGACGGTTGATCAGGATTGGATGCTGCAGCATGGCTTCAACCAGTTTCTCATCGCTCCAGCTCGCATCATCCAGATTCAGCTCGGCATAGGGATCGACATTTTTACGCAAGACTTCACGAACCGTTAAACCGGCGTCCCGAATCATATTGACCAGCTGATCTTTAGAGGGTGGCGTAAGCAGATATTCAATCACTTCCGGCTCAATTCCTGCATTGCGAATTAAAGCCAGTGTATTGCGTGAGGTGCCACAGGCCTGGTTATGATAAATTTGCACTTTTGGCATTTGATCCATGAGCTTTACTCTTATCAATGAATCATGCCTTTATATATGAATATACGCATATTCGCAATATGAAATACATTCATTTGTAGCATTCACCTGAGAATGAGTGTCTACAAACATTTGACGACGTTTCCAGGTACGGTCATCTCATATTTAGATATTGGATCTGGCTATAGATTTATTCAAATACGCTACAAAAAACCTTAAAACAATAAGTCAGTATTGACCATGGAACTGGAACAACAATAATCATTAAAACAACTTTCGCAGCTCTGCAACTTTACTTAGACTATTAATTTTTATCTAAACAATTGTTTTAAAAATATTTTATATAAATAATTGGTATATTTTCAGCAAACAACCCTTAATTGTTGCTAAACAATTTCATTTTAGCTGCGTGTGATTCATTTTCGGATCAAATAGACCATTGCGCATGGTTCCCTGATCATCCAAAAGTGTGAATTCAATGCGATCAAATTCGGTAGACTGCGGAGCCTGCTCTAAGGGATAGATACGATTCGCTTGTGCAGGCGTCATCATATCCATCTGTTTTGCAACAACTCTGGATTGCTGACCCTGGATCACTTTTAGTCCGGTAAATGAAATATGGTAGGGTGTAGGGTTATGACAAACTAAAAACCTCTGCCCTGCAGATTGTTGTAAGGAAAAGCGTAACTGTGCAGCAATTTGTTCAATATTCATTTTGGCCAAGTTGGCTGGGCGATAGAAAATTTTCAGCTGGGTATTCATCGCCAGATCTAAACGTGCCTGATTTGCGCTGACTAGCTGACTTTGTTCAGGGGGCTTACCCGCAATTTCATAAAGATTGAGCCAATAGACTGATTCACGATCGGCAGGCATGGCATCGCCATTCTGCACAATGCGTATTGCCTGTATACCCTTAGGGTTCATCTTAAATATTGCCGGCAATACTACAAATGGGGCTTTCGCGAGATCCAAATTACCCGCACCATCATCTACCCACGTTTGCACAATAATCGGATAGTCATTGCTATTGGCCAGTAGCAAGGATTGTTCCCTGCTCTGTTCTGCATAAATGACCCGGCTAGAGGCAGGCAAAATACCAGCCTGTACTACACTGTAAGTAAGTAAATAATACATACAACATAAGCTCAAAATAAACTTCATTGTATTTTTACCAGCACATGGGCAGTTGAATACACCGAACCCGCTGTCACTGTTCCGGCAGAAGGAAGTTTTTTTAGCACTGCACGTAATGGAATATTGGTGGTCTTATCTCCAGAAGATTGGGTAAGTTCTGGAAAATTATACCAACCCGCATTAATGCCACTTGGGTAATTAATAGCATTCCCTAAATAGCAAACATTCGTGCTACCACCTGTTCCGGAAATAATTGGAGCTGTCCAATCACAAGAATAATGTATGCTAATCCCTCCACCAGTATTGGTGGTATTAGGAAAGCCACTACCTGTATATCCGGGCTGTCCGACAAAGTTCATCGGTGTACTGCCACCATCTTTGTAGAGGAAAATCCCCACATTTTTTGCTCGAGCTGCATTGGTAGCATAGTCATCCGAGACCAATGCAGTCACTCCCTGATTGGCATTGACCAATCCTAAAGTTTGTGCCTGAGTATAACTGGCTTGAGAAGCCTGAATCCCGACAGCGAATTGACCAGTATTCAGGCCAGCAGTCACATTTCCCGTACATGCAATCTGGATTTGAAAATCTGCAAATACTTCTCCACCTGTATCCAGATGAGTCGTCGAGGTCGTAGGTAGAGTAACAGTCTGAGTATTAGCTGTGGTCGCCCAGCAGGTATTTGCAGCAGGGACAAGGTAGGCTGCATTATATAAGGTATAACCAAAACCATTCTCAGGACCAAAAAAGTCAAAATGCCTTGAAGAATCTTCACCTGCAAAATCATGGAGAAACTGTACAGGATTATCAGTTGTTCCTGTAAGTTGGTCATCTGCTAACTGAATATATGCTGAGGGTTGACCACATTTATAATTTCCTGACTCCCCCATACCAAGCGTGCCACCTTCAGTAATAAGAGAACAATAATTAGAAAGGTTGAACAATGTGGGAATACCAGCCACTTTAAAAAATTCGACTTGCAGAACAGGAATATGTCTTAAACGAATACAGTACCAATTTTGGGGACATTGAGTTGCATTTTGGACATCCTCTTCCTTTAAATTTACATCACCTCCATCAGGGATCACGGAGATACTTTGCCACGTTCTTGTTAAGGTAACATTCCCCATTTTCTGACGAATGCCAATTCCTTTAAACCATGTATAATAAACATTTGACGCACCGCCAACATCATCAGGATCAACGAGATTATGTCCACCAACTCGATCATCACCATTGGTAGCAACAAGTAACTTAATATAAGTAAGATCACTGGCTTGATCACAACGCCATAAGATCGTGTCAGGACCTACATTTTTAATTTTATATTCTGTTGCAGCAACAGATATCTCTGTGAGCTTAGTCCCTAGCGGTTGAATCGTATTATTGTAAAGGTGCAAATTTCCTATTGGAATTTTTGCTGCAGCATTATCATTCGTACTAGTAGTCTTATTATTATCTGTAGTTGTCGTCTTACCAGTAAGATAGTCAACAAAAAAACACTCTGCCTGTGCAGTAATAGTGATGCCCATTAATAGCATTACAAAAACAAGTTTGAGCAAAATATAAAATTTATCATTCATATTATTCATTCTCTACAGTGCATTGTAGTTGTAATTTAATCAGTGGTTGCTGCAGTTGCTGACGGTCAATATGGTAAGGCAGTGTGCAACGTTGTCCAGCCTCATTTCCCCAATCGAAAGTCAGTGTACCTTGTGGCTGTTCAACGCGTACATAAGCCTGCCCAGCCTGTCCGACCATTCCAATCATTTCACCAGCTTCATTACGGACATCTGCCCCCATCGGAATATTTTGCCCTTCAGCTAACATACTTTGTATCAGCACACTATAGCCATAACGGGTTTTAAAGTTCACTTTGACTGCAGCACCGGCATAGGGTGCAATACGCTGTTCACCACCTTCCAATTCGATATTGCCGGACACCCCTTGCGGGTCGAGGGCAATGGTATTGTAACGATAAGGACTAATACTCGGGACTAAGGCATAACCAAAACGATCAATCCTGTTGGTTGGTGAACTGACAATTTTTGCACCTTTGGCACCTTTGGCTTCAACCAGGGCGAAGGTATCTCCAAGATAAGAACCCAATGTAATTCCACCAGAGTGAATGGCCAGGGCACCACTGGCATTCAGGGAACTTTGCCAATATTGCTGATTATAGGCACTATTCAGGCCCAGCGACATTTTCGACAGCCGTTTGTACAAACCCACATTATAATTTTGATCATTCGACTGTCCGCTGCCATTCATGCCCAGGTTATAGCTCAAGCTATAGTCTTCATCTAAGGCACCGCTAATGCCAACTTGATAGTTATCACTGTCATTGCTGCGATTATAGTTTGCATTCAGGTTCGGCGTCAGCCTGCCGCGGTTGGAACCAAGCGGGAAAGACAGGCTCAGGCCACCAAAGTTGTCAAAACGCTCTTGCTTGACCGAACCACCTTGAAGGCTATGGAGTTTTTGACGGGTATAATTCAGATTGACACTCAGAATACCAAAAGATTTTTGATAGCCGGCTTGCAGCGATGTATCGCGTTGGCGTCCATCCCGATAGTCTTGGGTAGAACCAGATAAATAGAATGAACCATGACTTCCCAAGGGCTGACTCAGATTAATCTGAAAACGCGAACGCTGTAAGTTGTTATAGGGACTCCACGGATTGCCTTGCTCCCAGGCATAGCGGGATCTTAAAATATCACTGAATTCACGATAGCCACTGGTCGAATAACGATAGCCCGCCAGGGTAATCGTGGTCTTGGTAGGTTGCAGAGTCTTACTGTACGTCAGATTGGTCATCCAGCCATCGGTGGATTCCTGTCCATCCATACTTGGTAACTCGGCTCGCGAGTACGTCAAATTGGCACCCAAAGCGCCCAGGAAACTGCCATAAACGCCGCCGACAGCCAATGCCTGATAAGCATCTGCAAACCGTATACCGCCATTCACGGTAATACTGTTGCTGACACCATATTCATAATTGATATCTGAAAAAAAAGCATCATTGGTTTGGTCAAGATCGGTCCAGCCCAGTGCCAGACTATAATTCGACAATCCGGCACGTAGAGAGGTGGGAACCGCCGCATAGGGAACTTCCGTGGAATGCTTTGAACCATCGGCTTCAGTGACAATCACTGTCAGATTGCCATCATAATTGGTCGGATAGAGGTCATTAATTTCAAAGGGGCCAGGAGCCACCGTAATTTGATAGATCTCGATGCCATTCTGTTCAATCGACACTTTGGCATTGCTCTGGGCGATACCACGGATTACCGGAGCATAACCGCGCATCGAATCTGGCCGCATTCGTTCATCTGTTTGCAGACTCAGCCCCTGAAAAGCCAACCCAGACAGAAAACGTCCTGATGTATACTGCTGTCCCAGTATGAGTTGGGATTGCAGTTTATCCACCGGACGTTGCACATAACTGCGAAGATGACGCCAGGTCGTGTCATGCTCATTATTCATGGACAGGTTGGATTGCTGCCGGTATTGCCATTTACCCAGATTGATCCCGCCGTTAAACCCCATAAAGGCAGATTCATTATTGTCCTGATGACTTAAGCGGCTCTGCGAATAATAATAGTTGCCCATATAATTGACAAAGCCAATGCTGCTGCCACTATCCAGATCGGCTGGATTGACATAGCCGCGCGGTAGATTCCTCATAAAACGTTGTGGCACCATGAGATTCAGACGCAATAAGGAAAAATCAAAATGGCTACGACTACCTGTTGCAACTTGGCCAATGGTTAAACATGAGATAGGTTCAGTGATACCGGCTTGTTGTTTACGGTATTCTTCATCCCCCAAAATACCGGCGTGCTCAAGCAGCTCGGTGGATAAACACGCATCCACACCCTGTGCGGCTGCCTGATTTTCAACAAACTGGATACTACGCCGTTCCAGAAAACGATCATTGATGTAGAGATCAACTTTATATAGCCCAGCTTCAATCCGGTCTGCCTGATTAAAGCGTTCAATCATTGCAGTGCTTAAACCGCTGCCTTGAAATAAATGCGGATCAAAAGTATAGATCTCTTTTGTCGTCTGCTTGCTATCCGGCTGTGTCAGTGAGCTACTATTGGTGCTAACAGCCAATGCTTGCTGTAAGCAGATAAAATGAATCATCAGGGATAAACACGACGGTAAGAATAAAGGGATGGTTCTCTCCATGTTTTATCCCTACACAATACTAAGGCTGTTGTACAGGAATGTCCTGTTTAGCTATGGCACCATAATCATTCACATACGTCACGTTCAGTATGCTGTTTTGATCAAGCTTTACTTTTTCAGCGATTGGCCAGGTTGCACTGCTGTATGGAGCAATCATGGCAACAGATTTCGGGTCAATACTATAGCTTTGCTGTTTTACTTTTAATGTCGCAGTCGTCAGGTTGGCATAATAACCCGTCGGATTATTCACAATAACTGAGCTACCTTTGGCATTTTGCTGCAGTTTAAACGTCCATTGTTTGGGCATGGCTTCAACATTACCAACAATGGTTTTAGGACGATAAAAGACTTTTAAGCGGCTATTCAAAGTCATAATCAATTTATTTTGATCAGCAGTACTTTGACTTATGGCAGGAATTTGCTTGAAATTTAGATAGAAGATAGATTCACGATCTTTGGGATGTTGGTAATCACCTGTATAGATTAACCTTGCTGTTTGCCCAACATTGGGATTAATTCTAAAAACTTGTGGCGTTACTATAAATGGTGCATCTGCTGTATCAGGAGTGGATTGATCATTGCCTTGGTCGAGCCAGACCTGAACAAGATAGGGGGTATTGCCTTTATTGCTAAACTGCAATGATTGATCTTTATTCTCTGCATTAAAAATCACCCGTGTATTGGTCATGACGACACTAGCATGCGTTAAAGCTACAGTATTTAAAAGACCCAACAATACAACAGAGATTCTTGTAAACTCGCACATATTTATTTTCATACCCAAGGCATTACATTCTTTTTTCTGTTGTAAAGAATGCCTCTTGCTATATGAAATATCTTATACAGCAAGAAGACAAGTCATTAGTTGTACACAATATTCCAACCTAATACGTGGGAAACTGCACCTGCATCAGCAACACCAGTAGCTACATAACTTGCAGAGAAATCAAGTGATGCTGCGCCACTACTTATTGTAGGCTGAGTAACATATGGTGCTCCACCAAATGCGATCGCACTAGTACTTACACCTTCTCCAGTTGATAATTCAATAGCAACATTAGGTGCAGCTCCAGTCGCAGTGTTGGCTAGAAAATCATTATTTGTCGTGTCATAACTATTGGGAGTTAGCGTCAACGTAATACCACGTGCATCAACAGCAGCACCACAACCCATAATATTAAGGGTGAAATCAGTTTGACCTACTCTATTGCCACTTACAGCTAGTGTATTTTTCTGTACAGTCGGCAATGTGACGGTAGTTCCTGGTCCTCCATTAACAAAAATATCACATGTATCCGCAACCACCTGCCCGGTAAAAGTGATTGTTCCTGAAGTAGCTGCCATCGCCATATTTGCTGCTCCAGCAGCAACCCCAGCAAGTAATAAATGTTTTAATTTCATAAAAATTCCCCTGTTCCTATATATGGTAGATGTACGCGCTGTTATTAAGTGAAAATTAACGAAACTTTTAAATCATTTTCAACAAGATAACACCATAGATGTAGAAAAAAAAGCCTTTTTTGCAGAAAAATAGAGGGCCTGTTAGACTTTAAAAAGAGACTTCAAATATGACTGAACTGTTGCTGATGATTACTATAAAAACTGTCAGGGCTATCAAAATATAGCGAAGTCTGGGTTAATGCTCTTGTCTTGAATAAAAGTATCTCTTAGATTCCAATCTACAGGTAGATTCTTAATAATGATCAGTGAAAACACCAAAATGGCAGAATGTCTGAGTGATGGTTTTATTCAGCCCTCTTGTTCTTGAAACTACAGCCTCTCAAGAATGTCCTGCCAAAACATACAATGTTGATGGGCATAAACGTTGCTTACTATGTAATATGTCTTTGATTGCAAGCGTATACCCGACACCGTCAGTGTTGCACCTTTTTATCACCCTTGAGTCAGCCTGTGGTAAAACCTGCTGGAGTCAGAAAGGCTTCCACGTATGCGACAACAATTTTTCAATCTGGCTGATTTTCTGTGTCGGCACTCTTTTCAATACATCACTCAAATCGGCTATGGATCCAATCAGCACAGTTCCGCTGACTGGATTAAAGGTCATATTGGCAGCGCATGGGCTCGCTGAGCAATGGTCCTATGAAACACTCAGACAGTTTTCTATAGCAAAATCTAAGATCGAATTAGAAATTTACAGTCCATGACAGTTGTGCGGTACGTGGTGCCCCAAGGAACAAATAGTCATCACCGAAGAAACTACCCGCATCTCGCCAGTATTTCTTATTGAACAGGTTATCTATGTTGAAGCGCAGCATATTGTCATAACCATAAGCCCGGAAGTTATAGCTTGTACCTGCATCAAATACGGTATAAGCAGGTACTTTTACGGTGCCTGTTTTGTTGGCATATTTACTGCTGCTGTACTGCATACCGGCCAATAAACGCCATCCCTCTACTTGCGGCACTTGATAAGACAGATGGCTGACGAAGCGGACAGTGGGTACATTTTGAGTTTGATGACCCTGGTATTCAGCTGTTTGTATTTCTGTGAGACGTGAACGGGTAAGTGCCAAAGTCGAGTTCAGATCTAGATTCTGACCTACGCGCCCTTGTAGACCCAGTTCCAGCCCCAGATTATGCTGCTCCCCCTCATTCACATAATAATTGTCTGAGTTGGTATATTGATTGTCTTGGGTTAAATCAAACACTGCCGCGGTAAAGAGTAACTTTTTCCACTGCTGCTTAATCCCCAATTCATACTGGGTGGAATGTACTGGCGCTAAAGTTACGCCAGCATTACCTTCGATACCTTTATCAGGATTACCCAGAGCATACCAAGGTGCCTGTCCACCATCACTCAAACCTTTGGCATAAGACGCATACAGATGGGTGTTTTCCCCAGGCTGATACATCAAGGCCAGCTGCGGCAGGAAGCGAGTCAAATCGGTATCGCGGATGTTGTTGCCATTCGCATTATAAGCACTTTCATTGACATGCAAGAGTTTGCCACCCAGCAAAACGGACCACGCCTGATTGAAATCAATCTGGTCGAGTAAGTTCAAGGCCGTGTGCTGACTATCCAGTGATTTGTAATGATTGCCTAGAGTTCTGTCATTAGGGGGTACGATGATAGGATCACTATAAATATTTCCTGTACCTACCCAAACCATACTATTAGTAGCATCATATTGTGCATGCCGTTTATAGGTCTGTGACAGTTCCAGGCTAAGCGTATGTTGCCATGCTCCAGTGTTGAATTGACCATTGAGTCCAGCTTTAAACTGATTGGTCAGATAGCTGTCATTTGGGCTACGAAAGTCATAAATATCATAGTTGCCATTTTGATCAAAAGTATTGCCTGCACCTGAATATTGGCAAATGCTGCTATAGCAACCCCACGGGAATGCTGAATAATCATCCACCGACACACGGCTTTGCGAAGCACTCAGATGGGTAGTCCAGTTATCATTGATCTGGTGAATATATTTTAAGCTGGTATTCAAACTTTCATTGGTCACCGGTTGGCTCCAGCTTTGATAACCCAGCAAACGGTCCCATTCAATGCCAGTGGGTACTGTTTTACCATCCAGCAACTGATAGCCAGGTACGGAGCGTTGACGTTGGCGCTGTGATTCGATATCAAATTCCAGTTTTGAACGATCCGAGATTTTCCAGTCTAAAGCCAAAGCACCAAACACACGCTTGCCATCGGCATGTTCCACATAAGGATGAATCTCTTCATGTGTCAAATTGACTCGATAACCAAACTGTTGATCTGCTCCAAGGAAACCGCCCAAGTCCGTTGCCACGCGGTTGCCACCATAACTGTCGGCTTCAACAGTAAGTGAGTGAATGTCTTGGGGGCGTTTGGTCACATAGTTCACTACACCACCCGGGGTTGCCATGCCACTTTGAAGCGCACTGATGCCTTTTAAAATTTCGACCTGTTCTTTGTTTTCAAGCGCCACATTTTGCTCACCGCGCAGCAAGTGACCATTGAGTAAATAGCTGGATCCCAGATTTAAGGCAAAACCACGCATAACAAAGTTCGGATAATAGCCAATCGGTGCATAGCCATCCCCTACTGCAGCGTCATTTTTAACTACATCCGTCAGGGTTTTGGCATGCTGATCCGCGATCTGCTCGGCTGTTATTGTGCTGAGCGATGCCGGAATTTCAGCCAGATTTTGCTGGCTAAAACCGTATAAATTCACCTCGGGTTGGTCATAGGTCATTTGTGCAATCACTGTGAGCTTTTCCAGTTGCGAGATCTCATTCTCATTTGCAGCATGTACCCATACCGGGCTTAAGCTTAAGCCTAGACATGAAAATGAACCCGCAGCCAGCAATGCTTTTTGTAAATGAGAAAATGAATACGTTTTCACAGTAATTGTCCAACCCCAAAAGATAATCTTGCAGCATGAATTTGCGGGCATGAGTATTCACAATTTTCTCAAATTGAACAAGCATTTCTACACCATATCCGAGATTTTTTTATCATGCTTCCGATACGGCTTTTTAAACCAGGATTTTGGATTGGGTTTATCCCTCCACTATTCAGATTTAAACTGCAACTTGCTGTGAAAGGTTTACATCATTCATTCAGCCTGTTGAATAGCGCCATACCTGCATATATCTGAGACCTGATTTGAGAATACTGAATCGCCTCGGACCAAGTTTGATTTTGGCCTTGTTTGTCTTTTGATTGGATTTAGCATTAAATCACAAGAACGGTATTGCTTAGCCTGTGCCTTTTATTCAAAGACAACAGGCTATTAGTTTTATTAAAGCCTGCGCTGTAAATCTAAATGATTCAGCTTACTATACTGCTGCTGCATATCATTAAATGCGTCAGAAAAACCAATTAATGAAACTTCATTCACAACCGGTTTAGCATTATGAGATACATTAAACTCGGTTTTTACCTCAAAGCCACGCTTGAACTGATCTATAATGGCTTGAGCGTCACGGTATAAACCCTCACGCGCCTGCAAAACACTATTATTATCTACTTTAAGTAGTGTAATAGAATTTCTTGCATGGTTTATGCCAACACTTAAGCTGTAAGAATCGTTCATACGCATTACCGTAATATGGTTTTTACGCATTGTGCAAATTTTAGTATTTTCACTACTCTTTACCCAGCATTGAATATCCCAGCTTGCACGTCCCAATAACCGATTTTCAGATTTTTCAAGAGAGTCATTTATATGCTGATAATCTACCTGTTGTATTAAATAGCCCAACCGATCATTCTTCATGCTTATAGTTGCAGCTCCTGCCGCATTTGCAATCGTTAAACCTAAAACTGCCCCAAACAAAATATAAGTATTATTTAACATTAGTCTATATAAAAAGCTAAATTTAGCACACTATAGCAAGCTTTTAGCCTTTCACATCTTATACATTAATTTTATTTACTAAATTAAAAATCCATGATCCATTATTTTTATATTATCCATTGTTTTGTCAATGTATGAGATTTAAAGCTAGCGTTCAGATGAAGAGGGTATCTTTTTAATTTTATAGTTTTTAACTTTTACACTAAAGATAATACCTTTAAGAGTGTTATAGGCGGTTGTCTCTCAATCAGGTAAAGGTTATTTTGGAATAAAAAATGCAATAGATCTCTTGCGAAAGTCATTATTGAAAATTTATCCGGTTTACCAGTGCAGCGATTAAGTTAATGCGTAAACCGAATCTTTTCCGTCTATTTCGATAGCGTTCACTTAATATTCTAAATGTTTT
>NZ_VOYL01000004.1:0-138793 GCF_013420295.1 Acinetobacter sp. YH01018 | reverse complement strand
TTGATGAACATCAAATTCAGCACTCAATTCAGCAAGTGTTTTTTCTGCTTTAATCGCAGCAAGTGCTACCTTAGCTTTAAAATCATTTGAATGATTTCTTCTTGGTCTACGTGCCATAAAATACTCCATATATTGATGTTTATAACATCATTTGAGGAGCAGAATATCACTTATAGGAGTTGTTCAAATTTACGGATCCATCTCTTTAAACTCTATATTGAAAGTAAATATATTGTAAAAATAGTATGTTATTTACTAATTGATTAAATTATTTACACTTATTCTGTATAATGCTCTATGAATTCATTACTTATTTTTTTAAATTAAAAATCATATGCAAAGCTTAAATGATGAAGAGTGTCGCCAAGTTGAAAGTGTAAAACAGCTTTTACAAAAAAATTTTAAAGATAAGCTTTATGCTATTTATTTATATGGTTCGTATGTTGATGGTGGTTTAAAACATAAAAGTGATCTTGATATTTTAGTTATTATTGAACGTGAAATTACCGATCAGGAAAGAAAACAATTAGCGCAGAATTTTCTAAATATATCTGTTCCGATTGGTCATGCTACAGCGCGTGCCTTAGAAATTACGATATTAGAAAAAGGGAGTATTACCAATAAAAATCATCCATATACATATCAGCTACAATATGGCGAGTGGTTGAGAGAAGAATTACTCAAAGGTGAATTACTTTATAGTCAATCTGATCCAGATATTAGTATTTTACTTAAAACTGCCCAATTACATAACATTACTATCTTTGGACCTGATATTTGCGATTGGTTAAATCCAATTAGCTATGAACAATTAATATTTGCCATGCAAAAAACTTATCCACAAATTATTGCTCATTGGAAAGACGATCAGGATGAATGTAATCAAATTTTAGCGCTATGCCGTATAGCTTATACATTAGATCATAAAACAATAGTTGCCAAGGATGTTGCTGCGACATGGTTTTTAGAATTCTTAAGTCAGATAGATCAAGACATTTTGCAACTCATAATAGATGAATATATTGGGCAAGGTCATGAGCAATGTTGGTTAGTTTTACATGATCAGCTTGCTAAAATTGTTAAAGAATTACAGCATAAAATTGAACCACTACTTTTTAACTGATGTGGAAGTAATGGATATGCTTCTTAGATTATTACCTCACTATATCTCTAAATACCGAAGAGACTTGATATTGCAAAGGGGGGCGTGGTTGGAGTTGCATGAAGATTTTAAATAAAAGCGGAGGAACTAGGGTAAAAGTTGCCAAAAAGTTTCTTCTGAAATGACTTTTATATTATGACGTTTAAGCAAAGCGGAGGTAACTCCATTGCCATAGATCTTATTCCCATTAAATTGACCATCGTAAATCATTGAACTACCACATGAAGGGCTATTTTCTTTAAGCACTACCAGAGTAGCTTTTAATAATTGAACTTTTTTTAAAGTTCTATATGCCCCTTCAATATAGATTGAAGTCACATCCTTTCCTGATTTTTCAATTACACAGGCTTTTCCATCTAAGACATCATCGCCATTACCTCCCGAAATCTCGGCAGGTTCGCGTGGTGTTGATAAACCGCCAAGAATCTCTGGACATACCATAGTAGCTTTTCCATCTTTGACTAATTTTTCGATTTTTTCGTTTAAGCTATGCGTCCCGTTATAACGTACCTTTAAGCCAGCCAGACAAGAACTTACTAAAATCATATTTCCTCTATGAAAAAGATATGTATCGATTTGCTATTTAGCCAGTACCTATTATTTTTTAAAATTAATAGGTTAGTGCTATGGATAAAACAAGAATTTAAATATGATCAATGCAAAGTGAGTTATTTTTTTTCTAACCCACAAAGCTTATAGATTAGTTTGATCCTTTTTGTTTAGAAAATTTATCAACAGTTCCCATAACAATAATGAAAAAAATAGGGACAAACACTAAAGCAAGAAGAGTTGCACTGATCATTCCTCCAAATACGCCAGTACCTATAGCCTTTTGGGTTTCAGAACTCGCACCACTTGCAAAAACTAAAGGAATAACTCCGCATGTAAATGCTAAAGAAGTCATTAAGATTGGACGCAAGCGCAATTTTGCAGCTTCAACGGTTGCTTTAACTAAACTCATCCCATCTTCTCGGAGAGCCTTAGCAAATTCAACAATTAAAATGGCATTTTTCGCTGATAATCCAATGATGGTAATCATACCAACCTTAAAGAAAATATCATTGGGCATACCTCTTATCATTACAGCTATAAATGCACCTATAAGCCCTAGAGGTACAACCAACATAACAGAAAGAGGGATGGACCAACTTTCATATAACCCAGCTAAAACAAGAAATACTACGAGCATAGATAGAAGTAATAAAAATATAGTTTGCGATTCAGCCTGTTTTTCTTCTAAAGAAATACCACTCCATTCATACCCCACACCTTTTGGAAGTTGTTTGATTAAATTTTCCATTTCTGACATTGCTTGACCAGAAGATATACCAGGTGCTGGACTACCCGTAACACTTAAAGATGGACGACCATTGTAACGATTGTATTGTTGTGGGGAGTATTGCCAAACTGGAGTAATAATCTCAGACATAGAAATCAGTTTACCACTTTGACTATTTACTTTGATTTGTAAAATATCATCAATACTCATACGTGATTTGGCATCAAGTTGAACAATAACTTGCTGCATACGATCTTGATTTGGAAAATCGTTGATATACATTGAACCCATTGAAGTAGAAATGATATCGGTAACATCACTGAAGTTAACACCTAATATTTGTAGTTTTTCACGATCAATTTTGAGTTGTACAGAATTTCCATCTGGTAAACCATCAGAGTAAACATCTACAACTTTTTTACTTTGAGTTGATAAACTGAGTAATTGATCTTGGGCTTGTGCTAATGCTTGCATGCCAATATTTCCTACATCCTGCAATTGTAATGAAAATCCAGAAGAGCTTCCTAATTCATCAATTGCTGGAGGCAATACAGACATTACTTGGCCTTCCGAGCTGTCAGCCATTGCAGTATTCGCATTATCCACGACTTGTTGGGCAGTAATTTTACGGTCCTCAAAGGGGAGTAAATTGGTAAAATACATTGCTGTATTTTGCCCTGAACCACTAAATCCAAAGCCTAAGATCGCCATATTATCTTGAATACCAACTTCTTTATTTAGATGTTCCTGAAATTCAGTAACAACTTTTTTGGTACGTTCTTGTGTGGCATCAGAAGGAAGTTGAATTGATGTCATAAACCAACCCTGATCTTCTTCTGGCATAAATGCAGTAGGTACTTGTTTAAAACAAAAAAGAAGTGCAACAACAATGCCTATAAAAAATAGCATAGCCGTTCTTTTATGTTTAATGACTTTAAATAAACCATGTTCATATCGATTATTTAATTTTTCAAAACTTCGATCAAACCAAGCAAAAACACCTTTTTTCACATGATTTTTATCTATTGGTTTCAACATGGTTGCACATAAAGCAGGTGTCAAAGTTAAGGCTAGGAATGCTGAGAATAAAATCGAAACTGACATTGTGATAGTGAATTGGCGATAAATAATCCCTACTGAACCATTTGCTAAAGCCATTGGTAAAAATACTGCAGCCAAAACCAAAGTAATACCAATAATCGGATTCGTAATTTCTTTCATCGCCTTCGAGGTGGCATCTGCAGGGGACAAGCCTTCTGATACCATGATTCTTTCCACATTTTCAATCACTACAATGGCATCATCTACAATGATCCCAATCGCCAGCACCATACCAAACATGGTTAGGACATTGATAGAAAAGCCAGCAAGTAGCATTACAGAGAACGTTCCTAGCAATGCTATGGGAGCAACAATAGCTGGAATTAAGGTATAACGAACATTATGAAGAAATATGAACATTACAATAAAGACTAAAACCATGGCTTCAATCAATGTTGTAATTACTTTTTGAATAGAAACTTTAACAAATGGTGCAGTATCATAAGGGATTGAGAATTTCATTCCATCAGGTAATGAAGTACTCAATTGGTTGATTTTTGCCTTTACCCCTTCAGCAGTTTTAACGGCATTTGCATTGGGACTCATTTGTATTGCTATTGCTGTAGATGGATTACCATTCTCTAAAATGGCAAAACTATAAGACTGCGCACCAACCTCAATATGAGCCACATCTGATAACAGTACAGTTGCCCCATTTTTATTCGAACGTAAACTAATTTTTTTAAATTGTTCAACAGTCTCCAATTGCCCTTGTGCTGTTAATGGAATCGTAATTTGCTGTCCTTTGAGGGCAGGTGTATCACCTATACGACCAGGTGAAATCGGGAGGTTTTGATTTTGAATAGCCGTATTTACGTCTTTAATACTCAGACCATAAGATACTAAACGATTTGGATCGACCCAAATGCGCATAGCTTTTTCAGCTCCAAAATTCTGGATTTTCCCAACCCCATCAACTCGCTTGATTTCTTCAATGACGTGTCGTGTCATGTAGTCACTTAGGTCTATTTCAGAATATTGATGATTAGGGGAGTTCAGACCTATGATCATCAAAAATCCAGATGAAGCTGCATCAACCATAAGCCCTTGTTGTCGAACAGGTTGAGGTAGTCTCGACTCAATTGCTTTGATTTTGTTTTGAACATCAACTTGAGCAAGCTCTACATCTGTACCAGGCTTAAATGTAGCAGTAACAGTAGCGCTACCAGAGGTATCTGAACTTGAACTGTAATACAGTAAATTCTTAACACCTGACATTTCTCTTTCAATAAGTGTTACAACACTGTCATTGAGCGTCTTTGGTGTAGCTCCAGGATACATTGCTGTAATACTAATTTGTGGTGGAGCTACACTTGGAAAGCGTGCAATTGGCAATTTAGGTATACTTAATACACCAAATAAAATAATAAATAAGGCGATGACCCAAGCAAAAATTGGTCGACGAATGAAAAATTGAGACATTATTGCTGCCCCCCATTTTCATTATTCGTTATAGGTGCTTGCCATTGTTTTACTTTTAGTCGCTGATTAGGTTGAATACGGTCTACACCTTCGACAATGATTTTTTCACCCGCATTTATACCTTGCGTGACTACATAACTATTTTGATAACGCTGACCCAGTTGCACAGTTTTACTTTGTGCTTGCTCTTTTTGGTTGATAATAGTTACATTCGCCTTACCACTAATATCATGTTGGATAGCTTGCTCTGGCACTAAAATCGCATTATCAACTTTTGTTCGGCTCATGTTGATACGGACATACATGCCGGGAAGCAATTTTTGACTAGGATTATTCGCTAAAATACGGATAGTCACATCACCAGTATCGGGATCTACTTTAGTGTCTGAAAATAAAATTTCACCCCTTACATCGTATGGCTTACCTTGACTATTTAGTATTTCAACGTTATGGCTAGCATTTGACAAATTCCCTTGTTGTAATGCTTCCTGTATTTTTTCATAATCAGTAATTGACTGTTTTACGTCGATATACACTTTATCAATTTGCTGTACTACTGCCATGGCTTTAGTATCACCTTGGCTGACTAATGCACCTTCAGTCACTAAAATCTCACCAATAATTCCAGATATTGGCGATGTAATTGTTGCATATTTTAGGTTAAGTTGTTGACGTGAAAGTATCGCTTCCATTTGAGTAACATCAGCTTTTGCTTTCTGATATTCTGCTTCAGTATTGTTATATTCTTGCTTACTAATTGCATTAACTGTCACCAGTTCAGCGTATCGTTTTAACAAAATTTGAAGGCGTGTTACTTCAGCCTCAGCACGATGTAAAGTTGCTCTATTACTTTTGACATCAGCCTGAAATATTTCAGAATTTAATTTAAAAAGTGGTTGACCTGCATGTACATAAGTACCCTGTTTAAATAGAACTTTATCTACTATGCCACCAACCTGAGGGCGAATTTCAGCAATACGATATGCAGTGACACGCCCAGGGAGATTTTCAATCAGATTTATTGATTGTGTTTGGGCAGTCATTACACTTACTGATGCTAACGGTGCATCTGCTGAATGATGCTCTGCATTTTCTGATTTTGAGCAGCCTATTAGTAGCACAGTCATAATGCCAGCTGAGCTAACTAAATAACGACTTTTTTTCATAATTTCCATCTTTGAATAGGGTTAAGCTCATACAGTTAAATGATAAATAGCGGTATAACTAAAGTTTAGATTAACTGGTGAAGAGCTTACTAAAGTGACATTTTGCTTAAACTATATAAGTGAAGTAGGCATTGTATTAAACGAATATTTAAATCATTCGATTTAAATATTCTAAGTTAATAAAATAGTGACTTATAAAATAAAAAACGGAAGGTTTTCATTTTCACTGGTTTGATGACATAAAATCTTAAAGCTAAGTATTGATTTCTAAATCATATTGTTGCAGTACACTAGGGGTCAATATACATTTGAATATTGATGAATAAATTCCTAATTGATGTTGCATTTTCCATCCTTCAGAAAAATCTGCCATTAACCAAATAACCTCATCTACAAAAATATGCTCAATTGCAATAAACCAATATTCTTTTTCAAGATCTGTCAGCGTTACAAATTCAGCATATCCTTGTTTAAAAAGATTCCACTCATCAACTGTAAACAGAGGTGGTTCCACTTGTTTGAACAACTAAAAGCGTATTTATAAGTGATATTCCGCTCTAGTTAAGCCACCTTGTTTTGTTGGGGTAGCTGATCATAGTAAAACTCATTTGGTGTCATTTTGTCTAGACTCGAATGAGGTCGTTTCAGATTATAAAACTCAAAATATGCACTCAATTGCTTTTTCGCATCTGTGACACTGCTATAAGCTTTGAGATACACCTCTTCATATTTAACGCTCCGCCATAATCGTTCAACCATCACATTATCTACCCATCGACCTTTACCATCCATACTGATTTGAATGCCATTTGATTTCAATACATCAATAAATGCATCACTGGTGAACTGACTGCCTTGGTCTGTATTCAATATTTCAGGTGATCCATATTTTTCAATCGCTTCATTTAAAGCCGAAATACAAAAATCCACCTCCATACTAATCGATACCCTATGCGCAAGTACCTTGCGGCTATGCCAATCAATCACAGCACATAAATAAACAAAGCCTTTTGCCATAGGGATATACGTTATATCCGTAGACCACACTTGATTACTGCGCTGAATAGCCAATCCTTTGAGCAGATATGGATATTTACGGTGAGCTTGATTAGCCTGGCTTAAATTTGGTTTGCAATATAACGCCTGAATACCCATTTTCTTCATTAAAGTACGTGTATGACGTCGTCCTATATGATGCCCTTGACGATTCAACAAATCACGCATCATACGACTGCCTGCAAAAGGATATTGCATATGTAATTCATCAATACATCGCATCAGCTTCAGATCTGATGAGCTAACAGGTTTTGGGCGATAATAATAACAACCACGAGAGACTTTCAGTAACTTAGCTTGTTTAGATACTGAAATCTGAAGTGAGTGATCGATTAACTTTTGTGGTTGAAGCGGCCCAGTTTCTTCAACACACCTTCTAAAAAATCAATTTCTAATGCCTGCTCACCGATTTTTGCATGTAACTTTTTAAGATCAATGGGAGGTTCTGATGGAGCTTTTGATTGATCGAAAGCTTGTGAGGAAGCTGAGATCAATTGATTTTTCCAGTCAATAATTTGGTTTTGATGAACATCAAACTCAGAACTCAATTCAGCAAGTGTTTTTTCTGCTTTGATCGCAGCAAGTGCTACCTTAGCCTTAAAGTCGTTTGAATGATTTCTTCTTGGTCTACGTGCCATAAAATACTCCATATATTGATGTTTATAACATCATTTGAGGAGCAGAGTATCACTTATAGGAGTTGTTCAAATTTCCGGATCCATCTCTGTAGGAGATATGCTGTTTTTAGGAATTTATAGAGATATATGCAGAAGAAATGCGAGCGAGGGACCATGCGGTTCAACAGAGTTGCCCTGTAATATTCGGATTTGATCGTCACGCCAATCACAGGACAGCATGCTAAAAGTAAAGGTGATTTTTAGCATCTCGGCGGTTACATGGATAAATGTATCGCGCCCATAGAGTACCGCAAAAATCATGCTTGTGTGTAATCAATTGGTCTAATTTCATTCTTTTGGTTGAAAAACATGCAAACTCTACCAGAGAGAAAGCTGTGACTGATCTTGCTGCTCCGAAAGCTGGTACAGCCCAACGCCAATGAGACGAAACTGAAAATGTTCTGGAATATGCATTTCAATGAGTAGCTGTTGCAGTACCTGTTCCAGTTGTTGCCGATTTTGCAAAGGCTGTTTAAAACTCTTGCTGTGTTGCAAGACCTGAAAATTTTTTAGCTTGAGTTTGGCCGAAACCCCACGTGCACAGAGTTGTTTGCGCTCTAGACTGTTCCAGACCTGATCAATCAGTCGAGGCCAAGCATTCTGGCATTGTATTAAGGTCAGGTCATCATCAAAGGTGGTTTCCTTGGAAATTTGCTGGCGTTCACGTTCAACTTGTACAGGCCGTTCATCAATACCCTGGGCATAGAGAAAAAGTCGTTTGCCATATTTGCCAAAATGCTGAACCAGCACATTTTGCTCAATTTTTTGTAAATCTCCCAGCGTTTGTAATTGCAGCAACTTGAGCTTTTCTTGCATCACTTTTCCCACACCGGGAATTTTTTTTAGCGGTAAATTCTGAATAAAATGCTGCACCTGTGAGGGCTTAATGATACAAATGCCATCCGGTTTGTTCCAGTCTGAAGCAATTTTGGCTAAAAATTTATTGGGTGCTACCCCGGCAGAGGCGGTTAAACCTGTAATTTTGAAAATATCTTCCCGTATACGCATCGCAACTTCAGTAGCACTTGGAATATTTTGCAGATTTTCTGTGACATCCAGATAAGCTTCATCTAAAGATAAGGGTTCAATCAGCGGCGTGTAACGCTGGAACACCTGATGAATCTGGGCGGAGATGGCACGGTATTTTTCAAAATTGGGTTCAATCACCACTACGTGTGGACAAAGCTTTCGGCCTTGTGCCATCGACATGGCAGAGCGCAATCCAAACTCGCGCGCAGGGTAGGACGCTGCACAAATCACGGCCCTTGGATGATGGGAAGACACGACCACCGGCAAATGCTTTAACTTCGGTCGGTCTTTGAGTTCCACAGATGCAAAAAAGGCATCCATATCGATGTGAATGATTTTTCTCATGCAGTCCCAAACTCTGCCTGTATGCGCTGGGCTTCAGTATCTCATCTTCATGGGTCAGATTGTAGAGCAGGATCAAGTGGATACGACACAGGTTGACTAAGTAAAACCAGCCGGGTGTTTTGTTGCTCCGCTGCTTGAATCAGAATCTTGAGGCTTTGCTCGGTGTGATCTGCCAGATAAGGTAAAAATTCCAAAGGCTGATCAATCGGCTGGAAAAAGTTATCCCAGTGAATTGGCATCACGACTTTATGCTTTAAGCTTCTCAGGGTTTGATCGAGATAGTGCTGCTGAAATTCTTTCGATTGGCGTGACAGTTGGGCAATGCCTAAAAATAGCGTATCGACTTGCAAGTTCCTGAGTT
Organism: Acinetobacter sp. YH01018; assembly: GCF_013420295.1. NCBI lineage: Bacteria > Pseudomonadati > Pseudomonadota > Gammaproteobacteria > Moraxellales > Moraxellaceae > Acinetobacter > Acinetobacter sp. YH01018. Next base: position 129,195 of record NZ_VOYL01000004.1, on the reverse strand, counting down.
GATCTGGAATGGCACCAGTACCGGCTTTGACTAAAATACGATGTCCTGAATGTTCAATCAGATAGTCAAAACTATGGCCTTCTTTAAATTCAGAAAAACGGGCAGGAAGTTGCAGAGGCTGTTTAATTTCCTCACCAAGGTCATTATTGACTGCTGTTGCTGGCGTATGCTGGGAGGGAATGGTCATTACTTTGAATTGCCCAAAACTGATGAATTTAAAAGACTGAACCTGGATGAGTTGCTGTTCTGCAATATGGCCGCCACGGGCGATATTTAAGGTGCTGCTTGAACCGATAATTTTCGTATTTGGAAGTCTTTTGCCAAGTTCGGCAATATCCAGCGTATGGTCATAATGTGAATGGGTCACCAGTATGGCTTGGGTTCGCTGTAACTGCTGCTGTTGCACGATATGTTGAATGACTTGAGGCTGACTTTGAATTTTGCTGAACAGCACCTCTGTAATGGAAGGACGACTAAAGAAACCGTCAATTAAAATTTGGGTTTTGCCGTTATCGAACAGTAGGGTGGAAATGCCAAAGAATTTGACCTGGAGCTTTGAAGACGGCGCTGTTTTTTCAGAGGGTGAATATTACCATTTTTGAAAATCAGACACCTGACCTGAAGGCTGCAGCAGCAAAACCATTGCAGCTACTCCAACGAGTATGCTGATGCCTACTCCCACAACAGCCAAAATCCTTTTTGATTTGCCATAAATTTCCCGTTTTTATGCAGTTTGATTTTTTATTGGGATTAGAGAAGTGGAGTTATCTTGTTATTTTTTCGGTAAATTTTCCACCTTGTTCAGTGGATAGATTCCATTGCGTTCTAAAAATCGTGTCCAGTCATCCTCATCACCATTAAACACATTTAAGTCGACGGTTTTGTTAATGCCCTTGATGGTACCCTGATTGGTATGCTGCCAGAACAGCCATTTTGGCTTGCCTTTTAAATCCGGTTTGCCTTTGTATTCACGTACCCAAAGAGGTGTTTTTATAAATTCCCCAGCCAGAATAATGTTATAGAAGGCTTTGGAGGTATAAAAAATCGGTTGTTTGCCATAATGCTGATACAGCCGGTCATGCATGACCTGAATTTCTTTTAGCAGTTGTTCCTTGGTATAGGTATTGATGCAGTTGCTGTCATATTCCAGATCAATCACTGGAGGCAAGGCATTGGCTTTATTGGGTACAGTTTCAATAAAATTTTGCGCCTGAACTTCGCCATCCCTGCATAAACGATAAAAATGATAGGCACCCACGGTGAAACCATGTTCACGGGCTTGCAGCCAGTAATCCTGAAATTTTCGATCTTTAAAATCACCACCTTCGGTCGCTTTCAGATAAACAAATCGATAGGTTTTGGGTGAAATCTGTTGCCATTGAATGTCGCCCTGATGATGCGATACGTCAAAACCTTTGACCGGATACTCCTGTGCCGAAGCAGGATTATGATGAAACACAAAAACATACAATACGATTGCAACACAGCTCAGCAACAGGCCGATGCAAGAAGCATACAGTTTGTGATGATGGTGCTTGGCAAATCGTTTATTAGACATAGATAATTTAGGCGTGATTTATCAAACACATGATAACGCGATCTGAACATTCAGACCACGTTGTTTCTGATGTCATCTGATTCTACTTAGGTGTGACGTGGAATTTGCCAGAAAATGGCTGCGGTAATCAGATTAATGCAGCCGAGGAAAATCAGTGTGGTATGGAAAGCTGTCACGATCTGCTCGCTACCGAAATAGGCGGTAAACAGGTTGACCAAGGTTCCGGCCAAAGCCACGCCGATACTCATCGATACCATCATGATCATTGACAAAAAGCTGTTGCCACTACTGGCATCTTGCTGAGGTAAATCCTTCAGGGTCAGGGTATTCATGGAGACAAACTGCAAAGAATTTAGTATGCCGAAAACAAAGAAATGTAAGGCTCTTAACCAAGTTGGGGTATCCGCCGTAGTGAGGGCAAAACTGGCAATACATGCTCCGACCAATAAGGTATTGACCAGTAATACCTGGCGATACCCAAAGCGTTGAATAATCTGGCGAATAATCGGCTTGGAAGCTAGAGAACCCAGTACTGTCGGAATCATCAACAGACCGGTAATAAATGGCTCAAAGCCAAAGGCAACCTGCAACATCAGCGGAATTAAAAAAGGTATCGCGTTGCCGCCTAAGCGGGCAAAGAAATTACCGATAATGCCTATAGCATAAATTTTATTGCTAAATAATGTACTGCGGAACAGCGCATTGTGATGTGTATGGGCATGAATGGCATAGATAATCGCTGCCAAGACACCCGCAAGTACCAGACCTATACTCCACCATAGCGATTGATGGGGGCTGGCAAAATTTTCAATGCCCAGTGAAAGTCCCACCATGGCAATCACCAGCAAGATAAAACCTGAAAAATCAAAAGATTTGACAGCAGGTTCAGTGACGTTCGGCATGGCCTTCAAGGTAATTAGAACGCCTAACAGTCCCATCGGAATATTAATTAAAAAAATCCAGTGCCATGTTGTCACTTCGACCATCCATCCGCCCAATGTCGGACCAATCAAGGGACCCATCAGACCAGCTAAACTCATCAAGCTCATGGCAGATAAAAATTGGGTACGCGGAATGACCTTGAGCATTGCCAGTCGGCCTACAGGAAGTAACAATGCACCGCCAATGCCCTGAATGACTCGATAAAAGAGCAGCTGGTTTAAACTGCTGGATAGTCCGCAGCCCAGTGATGCCAAGGTAAAAATAATAATGGCCGCAAAGTAGGTATTGCGCACACCAAAACGGTCGGCCAGCCATCCGCTTAAAGGAATACAGGCAGCGACCGAAAGCACATAGGCCACCACCACACTATGCATCTGGAGCGGATCTTCAGCCAGATTGGCTGCCATGGCGGGAATTGCCGTATTGACAATGGTGGTATCCAAACCTTGCATAAAAAAACCGATTGATACCAACAACACTAACAGGCGGAATTCAGGTTGTAGGGCTTGATGCGAAGGAGTGGCGTTCATAACAATATTAAAGTGATTTTTTACAGAGTTTAAAGCAATCCGTTTAAAGTGGTGTAAGAAAAAGTTGTGCTATCCATTATGGGATAGCACTGTCTGGAGTTCACTTTTTATGTCCTGGTTTGGACTTAAATGGCAAAGTGTTGTGGTGCATCCAGATTTTTAATGGCATTGAGAATCTGATCGGCATGATTGCAGATAATCAGTTTGGCCCGATGCTGCGGCGGTAAAAAGCCTTCACTGACCGCATGATCCAGCTGGCTCACTAGGGCATCATAAAAGCCATTCACGTTATAGAGCATCATCGGTTTTTGATGCTGATTTAACTGTCCCCAGGTGGCAATTTCCAGAATTTCTTCAAACGTGCCCAAACCACCGGGTAAAGCGACAAAAGCACTGGCACGCTTAGCCATCATGGCCTTGCGTTCATGCATGCTTCGTACAATGTGTAATTCGGTGAGCTGATGATGCGCAATTTCATAATCCAGCATAAATTCAGGGATCACCCCGACGGTTTCACCGCCACGCTGTCTGACGGCATCAGCCACTTGCCCCATGAGGCCTATACTTGCGCCACCATAGACCATGCCGAAACCCAGATCAGCCAGTGCCTGAGCCAAAGCTACGGCTTTTTCCTGATAAATTGGTTTATTGCCTGAACGTGAACCACAGTAGAGTGCAATTAAAGGTTGAGTTGTTTTGGGAGTAGGATTGTTATGTTTGGGAGTCATTTTTAATACACTGTTCATCATTATATTTTTACCATAGCATTTTATTTTTTCAGTCTCTAGCTTAACTGTTAAATATGACAGGTCGTGATCAGCCTTATACCAACCTTGCAAAGATTTGTTGAAATTGGGTGAGCAAAAAACAGCGCAGTGAGGAAAAGAGGATGAATTTCTACTTCATCTTGCTATACTAAAAATCTGTTTTCCAACAAATGAATTAACATGGGTAGTGGTTGTCCTCACTCTGAACACTTCAATGCTTCTGAAAAAAATATACAGCATGCTGTTCATCGCATATTCAGCGATTTTAATATGAACCTTCTAAAATCAGTCCCTCATCATCCTGCACAGGAGAATATCCAATGATCTTGGAATGGATGTCAGATCCATCAGCATGGATTGGACTGGCAACTTTAGTGGTTCTAGAAATTGTACTGGGTATCGACAACCTGGTTTTTATTGCCATTTTGGCGGAAAAACTGCCCCCAGAACAGCGTAATGCAGGCCGTATCGTCGGCTTGATTATGGCTTTGTGTATGCGGTTGATTTTACTGGCTTCCATTGCCTGGGTGGTGACCTTGACCCAGCCACTGTTCCATGTTCTGGATCATCCTTTTTCCGGCCGTGACCTGATTCTGCTGTTTGGTGGCGTATTCCTGCTGTTTAAAGGCACCATGGAATTACATGAGCGTATAGAAGGTGCTCAACCGCAGAAAGAAGAAAACCCGGTGCATGCCGCATTCTGGATGGTGATCGTTCAGATTGTGGTACTGGATGCCGTATTCTCTCTGGATAGCGTGATTACCGCAGTCGGCATGGTCAAAGACCTGTCGGTGATGATGATTGCGGTGGTGATTGCAGTCGGCATCATGCTGTGGGCATCTAAACCACTAATGACCTTTGTCAACAGACATCCGACCGTGGTGATTCTGTGCCTCGGCTTCCTGATGATGATCGGCTTTTCACTGATTGTTGAAGGCTTCGGTTTCCATATTCCTAAAGGCTATTTATACGCGGCGATTGGTTTCTCTGTGGTGGTGGAATTTATCAACCAGACTATGCGCCGTAATCAGGAGCGCATGGTGACCACGACGGACCTGCGTTACCGTACTGCTTCTGCCGTGATGCGTATGCTCGGGGGTAAAAGTGAATCGCAAAACAATGAAGCCGAAGATGTGCTGGCGACACGTGCCTTTGCCGATGAAGTCTTTAATGAAGAGAACGGGGTTTACCATAGTGTGCTGGTGCAAGGTGTGCTGGGGCTGTCGGAACGGCCTGTGAAATCGGTGATGACACCGCGTCCGGAACTGGAATGGATTGATCTGGATGAAGATGAAGCCTCCATTAAAGAACAGTTATTAAGCATGACCCATTCACGTTTGATTGTGGCACATGGTGAACTGGACAATATTGCCGGTATAGTGCTGACCCATAAAGTCATGAACGACTACATCGAAACTGGAAAACTGAATTTTGAAGCGCATTTACGCGAGCCGGTGATTGTGCATGAAAATGCTCAGGTGTTGATGGTAATGGAACAGTTGCGTCAGGCACCGCTGCAAATGGCAATTGTATTGAATGAATACGGTTCGATTGAAGGGCTTGCTACCCCGATTGATGTGCTTGAAGCGATTGCCGGTGAATTCCCGGATGAAGATGAATTTGAAACAGCTGCAGAAAGTCTGGAAGACGGGACTTTAATCCTTGAAGGTTCTACCGATATTCGTCATGTTTCCTTGTTGTTAAACCGTGATCTGGTAGATGAGTCTGAACAGTATTCAACCTTGTCCGGTTATATCCTGTTCCATCTGGGGCGTTTGCCGGAAAGTGGTGCCAAATTGCAGGCAGATAAACATATTTTTGAAGTGGTGACGATGAATGGCCATAAAATTGATAAGGTTCATATCATCCCGCTCAATCAAAATCAGACGGAAGATTAATTTCACCTGCACAGCTGATCTTTATCGATGTTGAATTAAAATAGCCCGCATTGTCGGGCTATTTGATTATGAGGGTCTGTTGACATTTCATAAATGGCTTGCGTTGTAGGCTAAAATTGATCAGACAAGGAATGAAATGCAAAGAATGGTGGTTCCATTTTTAAATTTCATAACGAAGTCTGGGATAATTTTAGCCACAACCCTTCGGGACTAGAGTATTTTTTGACGCTACGTCGTTGTGAACTACGCATTTAGAATGACTAAATTTTGTAGTTCACGCCTTGTATCCTCTAAAAAATATTCGTAGTCGCAAACATAGACGAAGTGTTAACAGACCCTAATCTAAGTTGGAAAAAATTGATGTCAGAAACAGAATGTCCATGTGGTCGAGGTGATTACGCCAGCTGTTGCCAGCCTTTACATTTGGGTCAGGCCAAAGCACACACTGCAGAGCAATTGATGCGTTCGCGTTATAGTGCCTTTGCCAAACAGGAAATTGACTATATTGTGAAAACCACGGCCTTAGGCCAACAACAAGCGCTGGATGTGGCAGCCATTGCCGAATGGAGCAAGGCCAATCAGTGGCTCAAGCTGGAAGTGGTTCAAGCCCAGGAAAAACTGGACAAGCACCATGCCCAGGTTGAATTTAAGGCACATTATCATGATAGTCAGCAAGCACAGGTTCATCATGAAATTTCCCATTTTGTGAAACATGAAGGGGCCTGGTATTTCCTTGATCCGACCACAAATATGCAAATCACCATGAAACAGCCGTGTATTTGCGGTTCAGGGAAAAAATTTAAGCAATGTTGTGCGCAATTTTTGTAATTTTCATCTGAATTTGCCTTAGAATAGCGCGCATCGATAACCCTCAGTGGAAGCAGGGCAATGTTGCTATTGGTCATTTATATTATCGCAATTACGGCTGAAGCCATGACAGGGGCACTGTCGGCAGGTCGGCGCAGTATGGACTGGTTCGGGGTAACGCTGATTGCCTGTGTGACTGCACTGGGTGGTGGCTCGGTTCGCGATGTACTGCTTGGGCATTATCCTTTGACCTGGGTGAAGCATCCGGAATATCTGGTGTTGACCTGCTGCGCAGCCTTTGTCACTATCCTGATTGCCAAATGGATGCGCCATTTACGTTCCATCTTCCTGATTCTCGATGCTCTGGGTTTAATCGGTTTTACTATTATTGGCTGCCAGATTGCCTTGCAGATGGGGCATGGTTTTGTGGTTTCCGCAGTTGCCGGTGTGTTGACTGGAGTTTCCGGCGGTATTCTGCGCGATATTTTGTGTAATGATGTACCCTTGGTATTCCGCCGTGAATTGTATGCCAGTATTTCTTTTGTTTCCGTGATCTGTTACTGGATTTGTCAGGATATCGGTTTCTCTCTGGAAATCACTGTCATTTCCACCTTAATCTTCGGTTTCTCTTTACGCTGCATCGCTATCTATTTTGGTCTGGAAATGCCGAAATTTATTTATAAAGATGACGATGACCAGTCCGCATCCTCCAAAGATGCTTCCTAGAATATTGCCTTAATATGATGAATGACTGACGAAATGAGCGGTCATCATCTGCAAATTGGCGTATAAAAATTAATACAATTATAAATCCTGTTGGGAAAGCAGCATGCATTCTTTCACCAAATCAGAGCTCTTGTTATGGATTTAGTCTCACGTATACAACGTTTACCGATTGGTAAATTTCACTATACCTTGCTATGGGTGATTGGTCTGGGCTGGATGTTTGATGCCATGGATACCGGATTGATTTCCTTTATTCTGGCCAAAATGGCGGAAGACTGGGCCATGACGCCGGATGATAAAAGCTGGGTGGTTTCCATTGGTTTTATTGGAATGGCCATTGGTGCAGTGTGTTCGGGAGCCCTTGCCGATCGTTGGGGGCGTAAAACGGTTTTTGCCTCAACTTTAGTGATTTATAGTCTGGCAACCGCTGCCTGTGCTTTTGCACCGAACCTGACTTGGTTGCTGGTGTTCCGTTTCATTGTAGGGCTTGGACTGGGTGGTCAGCTACCGGTGGCCGTGACGCTGGTGAGTGAATATATTCCTGCCCATGTCCGTGGCCGCTTTATTGTGCTGCTGGAAAGTTTCTGGGGTTTGGGGTGGTTGGTGGCAGCATTGGTTTCGCGGTTTGTGATTCCCGATTTTGGCTGGCATGCTGCTTTTCTGATTGGGGGTATTCCTGCGCTGTATGCGATTGTGATCTGGAAAATGGTGCCAGAATCAGTGCCTTACTTAATTAATCGGGGTCGACATAAAGAAGCGCATGCTTTGGTGAAAAAAATTGAAGCGCAATGTGGCGTGGAAGTGATTGAAATTTTTGAAGTCAAACCGGTGGCCGAAAAGCATGACATTAGCTTCTCTCAACTCTGGTCCGGCATTTTTGCCCGCCGTACCCTGATGCTATGGCTGATCTGGTTTGGTATTGTATTTTCCTACTACGGTATTTTTACCTGGCTGCCAAGTTTACTGGTCAAAGAAGGCTATACCATTGTGAAGTCTTTTGAGTATGTACTAGTGATGATTCTGGCCCAGTTGCCGGGTTATATTGCCGCGGCATGGCTGGTGGAAAAACTGGGACGTAAGGCAACATTGGCGGGTTTTATTGCCATGTGTGCAGTCTCTGCCTACTTCTTTGGTCAATCCGACGATGTGACCCAGATTGTGGTATGGGGCTGTTTGATGTCCTTCTTTAACTTGGGCGCCTGGGGTGTTTTATACACTTATACCCCAGAACAGTATCCAGCCAATATCCGTGCCTTTGGTTCGGGCTGGGCCGGAGCGATTGGCCGTATTGGTGGTATTTTCGCGCCATTTGCTGTCACCCATATAATGGTGCTCGACCATGGTTTCAGCTATGTCTTTATGATGTTTACCGCCGTTTTAATTGCCGTGGCACTGATTATCCTGCTGCTGGGTGAAGAAACCAAAGGTAAAACTTTAGAGTCGATTGGTTTATAAAATTGCTGATTTTTGGGTTGATTGGCCCTTATAAAATGGATATTTTTAGTCCATAAGACACAATTTGTCGCAGAGTGTGGGTTACTGCCCTTGTGTAGTCCGCAGCTGCGACATAGCATAACAACGTAGATACAAAAACGAATTATTTAGGATTTCACGCTTTTATGACCAGCCTTGTGCATCATGCGACAGAAAATCGTTCCGTAGCCGAATTTACTGAACAAGCTTACCTTAACTATGCCATGTACGTGATTATGGATCGTGCATTGCCGCATATCAGTGACGGTTTAAAACCAGTACAGCGCCGTATTGTCTTCGCCATGAGTGAATTGGGCTTAAAGCATAGCGGCAAACCGAAAAAATCGGCTCGTACCGTGGGTGATGTACTGGGTAAATACCATCCGCATGGTGATTCTGCCTGTTATGAAGCGATGGTACTGATGGCACAGCCATTCAGTTACCGTTATCCTTTTATTGAAGGTCAAGGTAACTGGGGTTCACCCGATGATCCGAAATCCTTCGCGGCCATGCGTTATACTGAAGCCAAACTTTCGCTTTATAGTGAAGTGTTACTGTCTGAGCTGGGGCAGGGTACCTGTGATTGGCAGGACAACTTCGATGGTTCAATGAAAGAGCCGGTGAATTTGCCAGCGCGTGTACCGAACATCTTATTGAACGGAACCACAGGCATTGCTGTGGGGATGGCGACCGATATTCCACCGCATAACTTGCGTGAAGTGATTAAAGGCACCATCGCGCTGATTCGTAATCCAAATTTAAGCGATGAAAAAGTGGCGGAATATATTCCGGCACCCGATTTACCGACCAAAGCCGAAATTATCACTGCACCTGAAGAACTGCTCAAACTGCAAACCACAGGACGTGGCAGTTACCGTATGCGTGCGGTTTATAAAATAGAAAAAAATGAAATCGTGATTACCGACTTACCGTATCAGGTGTCGGGTTCTAAAGTGATTACCCAGATTGCCGATCAGATGCAGGCGAAAAAATTGCCTTTGGTTAGTGACCTGCGTGACGAATCGGATCATCAAAATCCGACCCGTCTGGTGATTGTATTACGTTCTAACCGGATTGATGCCGAAGCAGTGATGAGTCACTTATTCGCAACGACCGATCTGGAATCCAGCTATCGCGTCAACATGAACATGATTGGTGCCGATGGCCGTCCGCAAGTGAAATCGATTCGCCGCATTTTGCTGGAATGGATCGAAATCCGTAAAAATACGGTAACGCGCCGCCTGCAATACCATTTAAATAAAATTGAAAAGCGTCTGCATATCCTGGTCGGCTTGATTATTGCCTACTTAAATATTGATGAAGTAATTCGGATTATTCGTGAGGAAGATCAGCCCAAACCGGTGCTGATGTCTCATTTCAATATTGATGAAATTCAGGCTGAAGCCATTTTAGAACTCAAGTTACGTCATTTGGCCAGACTTGAAGAAATGGAAATGCGCCGCGAACAGGAAGAACTGGAAGCGCGTGCGGCTATTATCCGCGAGCAGCTGGCCAATCCTGAATCTTTAAAAGCATTGATTATTAATGAACTTAAAGAAGATGCGAAAAAGTTTGGTGATGACCGCCGTTCGCCTATTGTACGCCGCGCCGAAGCATTGGCCATTAATGAACAGGACATGTTGCCAGCCGATCCTGTGACTGTGGTGTTGTCTGAGGCGGGCTGGATCCGTTCAGCTAAAGGCCATGAGGTCGATGCCGAAAATCTGAATTTCCGGGCCGGTGACCAATATTTAAGCCATGCCCAAGGTAAATCCAATCAACGGGTCTATGTACTGGACGATACCGGTCGTAGTTATGCACTGGCTATTAACACTTTACCTTCGGCACGTGGTTTGGGTGAACCTTTAAGTTCTAAACTTGCACCCGCCAGCGGTGTAGGTTTCATTCAGGTGTTTATTGCCGAGGATGAAGCTGAAATTTTGGCCTTGAGTTCCAAAGGTTATGGCTTTAAAACCCAGGCGAAACAACTGGATACCAATGCCAAGGCAGGGAAGTCCTTTCTGACTGTGCCTGAAGATGGCAAAGCGATGCCACTGCAAGCAATAGAACAGGCGACTCATGTGGCCTTACTCAGTTCAGCAGGCCGTATGCTGGTTGTCGATTTGTCAGAATTACCAAGCCTGAACAAAGGTAAAGGTAATAAATTGATACAACTCGAGGCGAAAGATCAAATTGTATCTATGACAATGTTGAATTTAGATGAAATAATTCAAGTAGTTGCTGGACAGCAACAATTAAAATTAAAAGGTGATGATCTTCAAAAATATATCGGTAAGCGAGGCACTAAAGGTCAACTCTTACCACGAGGATATCAAAAAGCAAATAGACTGTTCATTCAAAGATAAAACTAGCATCCCAGATATGAAATAGGCTATATATGGTGTAATTCGTGCAAATGGATGCTTTGTTGAACAATACAAAAGGAAAAAACCAGGTTCAGCAAAGAAAAAAATAGTTTAAAAACTAAGGATTAAGATTGGAGTGATAGGCATTATGGAAAAGATTTGGTTCGCTGAATACCAAAAGACAGGGATTCCAGAAACTGTAGAATTACCGGCTGAAAATACCTCATTGGTTGATGTGTTTGAGCGCAACTTCCAAAAATTTGGCTCACGTGACGCCTTTATTTTTATGGATAAAGTTCTCTCTTTTAGTGAGCTGGAAGAAGCAAGCCGTAAATTTGCAACATATTTACAAAGTTTAGGATTGGCAAAGGGTACACGTGTGGCGGTGATGATGCCAAACGTACTTCAATATCCTGTTGTCGCATTGGGGATTTTCCGCGCAGGTTTAGTGCTTGTAAACGTTAACCCGCTTTATACTTCTCGTGAACTTGAGCATCAGTTAAATGACTCCGGTTCTGAAGTGCTGGTCATTATTGAAAACTTTGCAACGGTTTACCAAGCGATTATTGGTAAAACTCCTGTGAAGCATGTGGTAGTGGCTTCTGTGGGTGATATGTTGGGGGCCTTAAAAGGTACATTGGTCAACTTTGTTTTACGCTCTGTACGCAAGCAAATCCCGGCTTGGAATATTCCAGGACATATCCGTTTTAACGCAGCAATGTCAAAGGTAAATCCAAGCAATTATAAGCGTCCAAACCTGACTTTAAGTGATACAGCCGTACTTCAATATACGGGTGGTACCACGGGTGTTTCTAAAGGTGCTGAACTGACTCATCGTAACCTAGTTGCGAACATGTTACAGTGCGATGGTATTTTCCAGAGTAAATTTGGTGCTCAAGATGGGCAACCGGATGACCGTATTTTCTGTGCTTTACCACTTTATCACATCTTTGCATTCATGGTTTGTGCGCTGTATGGCATGTATAAAGGTCAGGCCAACGTGCTTATTCCAAACCCGCGTGACCTACCTGCGGTAATGAAAGAATTGCGTAAATACCAGCCATCATTCTTCCCGGCAGTGAATACCTTGTTTAATGCATTGGTGAACAATGAAGAATTTAAACAGCTTGATCATAGCAAACTGAAAATGGCTATGGGTGGTGGTATGGCGGTATTACCTTCTACTGCTGAAGCATGGAAGAGAGTTACCGGTACCAATATCATTGAAGGTTACGGTTTATCTGAAACTTCACCGGTTGCAACAGCCAATCCACCGCAATCCACTGAATTTAGCGGTACCATTGGTATTCCATTACCACTGACTGAAGTTGCAATTTTGGATGATGACGGCAATGAAGTGCCGCTTGGCGAACAGGGCGAAATCTCGATTCGTGGTCCACAAGTCATGAAAGGCTATTGGAACCGTCCAGATGAAACTGAAAAAGTGATGACCAACGGTTTCTTCCGTACCGGTGATATTGGGATCATGGATGCTCGTGGTTATATCAAGATTGTCGATCGCAAGAAAGACATGATTCTGGTGTCGGGCTTCAACGTTTATCCTTCAGAAATTGAAGAAGTAATTTCTACGCATCCTAAAGTATTGGAAGTTGCTGCGATTGGTGTGCCGGATGAAAAATCAGGTGAAGTGCCTAAACTATTTGTGGTGAAGAAAGATCCGTCACTCACCACAGAAGAAGTGCTTGCTTTCGCTAAAGAGAACTTAACAGGCTACAAACGCCCACGTTATGTTGAATTTATAGATGAATTACCAAAGTCCAACGTAGGTAAAATCTTACGTAAAGACTTGCGTAAAACTGCATAAATGCTGCAATAAAAAAGCGCCGATCACGGCGCTTTTTTATTTGGAAATAGGCCAGGCTTTAATCTTTCAGCATCCATCGATCAATATAGGGACGTGCTATCCCGGTAATCCATAGAAAGGTCGTGATGCTACCGAATTGATAGATGTATCGCTGTAAATCAAATGCACCAAAGCTATATAAGTTATCAAGCAAACAGTAGAATGCAACGACTGTGGTCCATATCCAAAGGGCCTGACGTTTAATTCCCACCATCCAAAGCGCGAGAATTGAAATAACAATGGTAAAAATAAGGGAAAGCCTATTAAAATTGGCACACACGACTGAAAGTAAAAATCCCGTAATAGGCAATACGACTTTGAATACCCGATCCACTTTAAGTTGATGCTGGCGCTGCTTTTCGAGTACATCAAACATTTTTTCTTGATCAGGATTGATCATTATGGATCCTTATTGCTCATTTATAAAAACGCTATAATTTACAAAAAATATTGCGAAAACACCATGCTATGATAGGCAGCATAAAATTTTAATGAGAAAAGTGAGATGCAAAGCATTAGCGGAATAATCTATCTCATCTTAATCGCATGTTTATTGCCCTATGTTTTTACTGCAATTGCAAAAAAAACAGCAGGTTTTAAAGCACGAGATAACCAGAACCCGCGTGAATTTCTGGCTAAAACTACTGGTTTGGCCGCCCGTGCCAATGCGGTACAACAAAACAGTTTTGAAAGTTTACCCTTATTTATTGCTTCCATTTTAATGGCAGAATATATGGTGATTTCTCAAACCGTAATCATGACTTTTGGTATTGCCTATATTGTACTCCGTATTTTCTACGGCATCTGCTATTTAGCCAATTGGGCCACTTTGCGTTCCATTATCTGGACCTTATCCTTACTTTGCCCAATTTGCCTGTTGCTACTGGTGATTAAATTAACCACATGAGGCCTGAGAAGGTGGAAATACATATTTTCACCCAGCAGATGTATAATCGAAAAGTTATTTAATACGCAAAAACCGTTATAATCGTCGCGGTTTAAAAAAGATTTAACTTGTTAAAGAGTGATGCTATGAGCTACAGCAATATCCCAGCGGGTAAAGATGCACCAAACGACATCTATGTAATTATTGAAATTCCTGCAAATGCAGCACCAATCAAATATGAAATCGACAAAGATTCTGATGCATTATTTGTAGACCGTTTCATGGGTACTGCAATGTTCTACCCGGCAAACTACGGTTATGTGCCAAACACATTGTCACTTGATGGTGACCCACTTGACGTATTGGTTGTGACTCCACACCCGGTTGAACCAGGTTCAGTGATTCGTTGCCGTCCTGTAGGTAAATTGAACATGGAAGATGATGGTGGTGTTGATGCGAAACTGGTTGCAGTACCGCACGACAAATTAACACCGATCTATAAAGACGTTCAGGAATATACCGATCTTCCTCCGCTTTTAATCAGCCAAATTGAACATTTTTTCCAGCACTACAAAGACTTAGAGCCAGGAAAATGGGTGAAGTTAAGTGGTTGGGAAGGTGCTGATGTTGCTAAACAGGAAGTGCTTAGCTCAATTGCAGCTTATGCAGAAGCAAACAAATAATTGTTTGTTTCGAATTTAGCCTGAAAGGCTTAGATAAAAAAACCTGCACATTGTGCAGGTTTTTTTATCTCTTGAACTTACTGTGAATTAAAATAATTTCACAGGAATATCAAGGAAAATACGCCATTCATTGGTATCACCAATGTAATTACTTTGATAATCATTGCTTGCACGGTAGTAAGAATTACGTAGGCGAAGGCTAGCATCTTTAGCAAAACCACTTTGAACAGTATATTTCACCTGGTTAAAGAACTCGCGTTCTTGAGCATTGTCACTGATCATTGTTCCTTTATTATCAGTTGCTTTGATATCCCAACCGTAAACGAACGCTGATGTCCAGGTTAAACCAGGAACATTCATTGCACCAAAGTCATAAGTATATTGAATTTGCGCTGATTTTTCGTCATTACCAATAAAGTCTGACAGATAAGAGTTTGGCATGTAAATGGTTTGATGACCATCACCCACACCTCGACCTAAACCATAGTCATAACCAGTATTGCCTGAGTTTTGCTGGTAAGCCAACATGACATTATGCGGACCTTTGTTATAAGTACCAGAAACTGCCCAAATTGAGTTTTGGTAATTACCATCAGCTGGACCAATGAATGAATATAAGTTGCTATTGGCACCACGATCCCATTCAGTATGATAGCCACTGAAGTCATAAGTGAGTGAACTGTTGTTGGCAAGACTTTGCTTAAAGTTTACATTGGCATAATGGCGTTCTAATTTATCTTTAATGTCTACACCGTAGTATGCAGTATTTAAAGCATCATTCACTTTATATTTAGCACCCCATACCACAGCACGGTCTAGTTCATTACCATCTGAATTGATCTGGTCTGAATACTGGTTTTTAGTGAATTTACCTGCGGTTAGTTCCAGACCTTTAATTTCACGGCTTGTTACAAGGAAGCCGTCGAAATATTCAGGAACTAAACGGGCTGTATTGCTGGCTAATACAGGCAAGTCTAAAACTTGAGTACCATAACGTACATCAGTATTAGATACACGTGCTTTTACATTGGCACCACCACGGGTCCAGTGATCATAAGTATCACCTGCACCTTTAGTGAGTTGACCTTGACTGTTTAGGCCAGTTTCACGTGGAATCATGCCATTACCGGCATGTTTATTTTCGCCCAATTTAAATGAAGCATCACCCACGACACCCACACCAAAACCGATCAGGCCTTGAGTGTAGCCGGAATCCAGGTTCACAATTGCTGTTTGAGCAAAAGAGCTTGTGTCATCTACGCCATTTTTTTTGTCACGGCTTAAATAGCCTGTACGGAACAATACAGAACCTTCTGCATCTTCAACAAAGCCTTTCGATTCGCTTTGCTCGCTAGCATATACAGTTGAAATTAAGGCAGCTTGAATTAAAACTGCTAAGGTAAGTTTTTTAGCTTTTTGCATTGGGAGAGAGCCTTATACAAAATGGGAGAAGAAATTGGCAGAATTGTATACGTAATGTATCGCAAAAAAAGCTTTTTTTAATACATTTTATTTAATTAAAGTTATAACGTATTCAAATGTAAATTATACCTTTTGGTTAACAAAATATTAAAAAATTATTATTTGTGTAAATTTTTTTACAAAACAATATGATATTTTAACTCTAAATAAATTCTGGGCTAATGCCGATGCCTCATTAAAAATTGATAGGGAGTTGTGGTTTTGAAAAATGCTATTTTAGCATCCTAAATTTTGATATCAGGCCTAAAACATGGCTTTTATCAACCAGTGATATCAGCAGAAACACCTCTTTATAATGATTTAATTTTTAAAAAAGTAGCAAAATCAGCTGACTTTTGGCTGAAGTAATTAGACATTCTGGTCAAAAAATTAGGCTTACATGTCGATTTTTTTTGTTCAATAAATATGCTTTAAAATGATCAAAAAATTGACCAAAAATTATAGATAAATTTTTAATTATTGTTGTTCAGTTTATCATTGGGTAAAATATTAATCATTCCATAGTCGGAATAAATTCTGCTAGGTCCAGATAAAATTGTATTATTTTTTCGCGCAATAAGTTCCTGATTTATATGAGTCGAAAATACGGTCTGATTATCAGCAAAAAAGTCCATGCGATGCTTTTGTGCATAAAATGTGGGCAGTGAGATAAAAATAATGATCTTTTTTAGCTATCAGTAGGGCATAGGTACATAAAAGCTGATTCATCCTTGGTTCCGCAGCTATTGTCCAGTCTATGTCAGGACTTTTGAATAATCGTGTGCAGATCAAGATGAAGGTTTTAAACAGAACTTTGCAGGAGCTGCTCATGCTCCCGACATTTACTGCGATGCATGCTTAATATGTCAGTAAGTCAAACATGGCCAATATTGTTTGATTAAAACTTGAGAAGGTAGCAGCTGATTTTGATCCAGATTTTTGAGCCGGTGGATTGGGGTTTTAACTGGCCGATTTTAGCCAGAGAAGGAGAGAGATGCATAAACAAGCGTACAGTGAATATTTTTTGTGCACTTTTTCTAGGCATTTTTAGCTCTACCGGAAAAAACAGTCTCAAAATAAGGCAGGTTGTAAATAAATATTTAAGCCGTATTAGCATGCAGACCATCTAAAAGAGAGAAAGCTATCAATCTGGTAAAGCTCGAAAAATGACTAGGTTTTGTTTTTATTTTTAAATAATAAATTTATAAATATCAATATATTAATATATTATTGGTGATTTGCGGGCTAAAAATTACTGTGTTGTTTTTTAAACTGGCATAGCAATTGCTGATATCTCTTGAATCCATAAAAATCTGTCGGGGATCTATAAAATGCTTAAAAAATTATTTGCTGTGACCACTTTAGCTACTATGTCAGGTGCTGTATTTGCTGCAGATGCTCCTGCCTTACCTTTTGGCCTGTCTTTTAGTGGTAGTGCAGCCGTCACTACAGACTATCGTTTCCGTGGTGTGACTCAAACGGAAAATGATCCAGCCGTACAAGCAGGATTCACGCTAGCTCATACTTCAGGGTTATATTTTGGCTTGTGGGGTTCCAATGTGAATTTTGGCAGCGGCACACCTAGCCTGGAACTAGATCCATCGCTTGGCTATGCCACCACGCTTGAAGCTTTCAGCAGCAAACCGACAGTAGATGTTGGGGTGGTGTACTATAATTATCCAAGTGCCAGCGATCTGAACTGGGCAGAATTATATGGCAAATTAGGCTTCAAAAGTGTGATTGCAGAAGGCGATAGCATTTTAACCAATCTCAATTATACCAATGACTATGCCGGTGCAGATGCAGACAGCTGGAATGTGAATGTGGGTTATTCAGTTCCATTTGGTTCATCAGGTTTTGGTGGGGTCGGCGCTGTAGGCTATACCGTTGTAGATGAAGACAAATATACCTTTAATGGTGATGATAATTATGTAGACTGGAAAGTGGGGGTAACGTATGGCTTTAAATCCATTTCAGGTGCCAGTGCTGAACTGGCAGCTGTAGGCACCAATATTGATACTAATGGTTTATCGGATGTCGCAGAACGTGCGGTGGATACCGGTGCGGTATTTACCCTTACCAAAACATTCTAATTGTAATTTCAAAGCATTAAAAAACCTCCAAAGCATGACTTTGGAGGTTTTTTTATAGGTCAGGATCTGATGTGCAGGCTGTTGCAGAAAATGCAGCGCGGATCAGCACTGAATTGATGCCGTGTTATGACTATCCAGGTAAAAAAAGCTAGCCAAGGTATTGGCAATCAGGTATTCGCTATCATTTGAACCGGGCTGACCTTTAAATGTCTGTTTAATCATTTAGCCCATCTGTATGGCATCGACAAGACTTTCAGGATGGCAGAATAAAGTTTCGCATCTAGTATTAACCCTGTTGTGCCCGATAGGACAGCGCTTCAGTTAAATGCTGGCTTTGAATGTCAGTATGTTGGGTTAAATCGGCAATGCTTCGCGCCACACGTAATACCCGATGATAAGCCCGGGCAGACAGGTTTAAGCGTTGCTGGGCCATTTCCATAATTTTCTGTGCCTGCGTATCAAGGCAGGCAAACTGTTCCAGCTGTTTGGGACTTAAAGCATGATTCAGGCATTGTTGTCGCTGGATTTGTAAATTATAGGCTTGAATTACCCGTTCCCGAACCGTGTGTGAGTTTTCAACTGGTGTAGTTGCCTGTAATTCATGGGCTTGTAAAGGCGGCACATCGATATGCAGGTCAATCCGGTCCAGGAGGGGGCCTGAAATCCGGTTTTGATAACGTTTAATTGCATCTGGGGAACATTGACAGCGGATATCCTGATTAAAAGCATAACCACAAGGGCAGGGATTCATTGCGGCAATGAGTTGAAAGTTGGCCGGGAAGGTAATTTGCCTGGAGGCACGGGAAATCACTATTTCCTTGGATTCGAGCGGCTGTCTTAATACTTCCAAGACCTTGCGATCAAATTCAGGCAGCTCATCTAAAAATAATACGCCCAAATGAGCCAGCGTAATTTCCCCCGGTTTGGGATGTGAACCCCCTCCCACCAAGGCAATTGCGGAAGCGGTATGATGTGGCGCACGAAAAGGGCGCTGCCCAAAGGGATGTGAGCTATTGGCAATCGAGTAAATACTGGCTACTTCCAGATTCTCCTGCATGTCCAGAGGGGGCAAAATGCTGGCCAGCCGTGAAGCCAACAGTGTTTTTCCTGTACCGGGCGGGCCTTTAAACAATAGTGAATGTCCACCAGCGGCAGCAATTTCCAAAGCCCGTCGCGGGCGCAATTGACCTTTGATATCGGCTAAATCAAATTTGTACTGATTGATTGGATTGCTGCTAGGGGCTTGATATTGCTGAAGCGGATGTTGTCTGGATAAATGTTCACAGACATCTTTTAGATGGTGGGCAGCAAATACTTCAAAATTGGGCAGTTGCGAAGCATCTTGGGCATTCTGCTGCGGCAGAATCAGTTGATGTCCAGACTGCTGGCAGGCAATGGCAATGCTTAAAATACCGCTGATGGGACGAAGTTGACCATCCAGGGCCAGTTCACCAATAAATTCCAGCTGATCTGTCGCATTTTCAGGTAGTTGGCCTGAAGCGATTAAAATCCCCAAAGCAATGGGTAAATCCAGGCGCGAGCCATCTTTGGGTAAGTCTGCAGGCGCTAAATTGATGGTGAGACGTTTGGTGGGGAATTGGAAACCACTATTAATAATGGCAGAACGTACCCGGTCTTTACTTTCCCGAACTGCTGCTTCAGGCAGCCCGACAATGGTTAAAGAAGGCAAGCCCTGACTGACATGAACTTCCACTTCAATTAAAGGTGCATGAAGTCCAAGCAGACCTCGAGTGTAAATTTTAGCAAAAGACATTTATTATTGTTCCATTATGGTGCGTTATTTTTAATCGTTTTTGGTCTTTTTATGCACTAAACAAGTGCTTATTTATTGTTCTTGATTTTAATTTCTAAAGCTTCAACCTGTTTAAGCAGTTCATTCAAGCGCAGGTTGGCATGATTTAATGCAGTACGTTGACGTTCAATTTCTTCTTTGGAAACCAGATCCATCTTGCTGACTGCTTCATTCAGTAAGGCGCGTAAATTATGCTCAACATCTTTTTTCGGTTGATCGAGCTGTTCCATTATGGCTTGTAATAAGGTTTCAATCATTGCAGTACCCATATAAGGATGGAGAAGTGGCATTAGTGTAACATTGCTGCTACTTGGACCATAGTCCCACTCGACCGGATATAGCTTTATCCGATGTTTAAAATCGTTAATTTTATAGTAAAAATGTCTAGTTTCTGGAATTCAGACTACATGTAAAAGGATAAAATAGGTTATAAAGAAAACTCGTGTCAAAGTTTCTATTTCCCCCAACCTTAGAATTTTTGGCACGGAATTTGAACATAAAACCTTACTGGTGAAAGAAGCCGAAGGAAAACAAACATGAAGCTCGTAACTGCAATTGTAAAACCCTTTAAATTGGATGATGTGCGTGAAGCACTCTCTGACATTGGTGTTCAAGGGATCACCGTAACTGAAGTCAAAGGCTTTGGTCGTCAAAAAGGTCATACTGAACTTTACCGTGGTGCAGAATATGTTGTTGATTTTTTGCCTAAAGTAAAAATTGAAATCGCCATTAGCGATGAAATGGTAGATTCGGTCATTGAATCGATTACCCGTGTAGCAAGTACAGGAAAAATTGGTGACGGTAAAATTTTCGTTACTAATTTAGAACAAGTCATCCGTATCCGTACCGGTGAAACAGGTGCAGATGCTGTTTAATTTGGCATGAAGTTTGCTGAGTAGCTAATAACTCACAAAACTAGGTTGGGGGATACGAATGAAAAAAATGCTTATTGCGCTGAGTTTATCTGGCGCACTTTTAGGTGGTTCTGTTGCATGGGCTGAAGAAGCGCTAACAGCAGCATCCACTCCTTCTGAAAATGTAGTAGTCACTGAAACTACTGATCCATCTTTAACAACAAATTCCGAATTGGCTGCAGCCCCTGCTCCAGCTGAACCAGCAGCACCTGCCGAAGAAGAACCAAAATTAGATACAGGTGACACGTCATGGATTTTAGTGTCTACAGCTCTGGTTTTATTGATGACCATTCCGGGACTCGCATTATTTTACGGCGGTATGGTTCGTAAGAAAAACGTACTGGGCACCATGGCACATAGCTTTGTTGCGGCAGCCGTTGTCAGTATTACCTGGGTGGTGATTGGTTATACCCTGGCCTTTGGCAGTGGCAATGCTTTTATTGGTAACCTGGAT
Organism: Acinetobacter sp. YH01018; assembly: GCF_013420295.1. Classification (NCBI taxonomy): domain Bacteria; kingdom Pseudomonadati; phylum Pseudomonadota; class Gammaproteobacteria; order Moraxellales; family Moraxellaceae; genus Acinetobacter; species Acinetobacter sp. YH01018. Next base: position 107,960 of record NZ_VOYL01000004.1, on the reverse strand, counting down.
AAAATCATGCTATCCGGCATTACCACAGATGCCTTAACCGGAACGATTCCAGAAATTCTGTTTGTCATTTTCCAAATGACATTTGCCATCATTACTGTAGCCATTATTACAGGTTCGATTGCAGAACGTATGAAATTTGGAGCTTTCGTTGCCTTCATTACCATTTGGAGCATCGTAGTTTACGCGCCAATTACCCACTGGGTATGGGGCGGCGGCTGGTTAGCGAATGATGGCGCACTCGACTTTGCTGGTGGTACGGTGGTTCATATCAACTCGGGTGTTGCAGGTCTGGTTGCTGCTTACATGCTGGGTAAACGTATGGGTCTGGGCCGTGAATCGATGGCTCCGCATAACCTGACTTTAACCGTAATTGGTGCAAGCCTGGTATGGGTCGGCTGGTTTGGTTTCAATGGCGGTTCTGCACTCGGCGCAAACGGTTCAGCAGGTTATGCATTGATCGTAACCCAAGTTGCAGCAGCGGCAGCAGCCATTGCCTGGTTGATCACTGAAAAAGTGATTCGTGGTAAAGCTTCTGTATTGGGTGGTGCATCTGGCGCAGTTGCAGGTTTGGTGGTCATTACGCCGGCAGCAGGTTTCGTGACTGTAGGCGGTGCATTGGCGATGGGTTTGATCGGTGGTGTGGTGTGCTTCTGGGGTATTACAGCGCTTAAACGTGCACTGAAAGCGGATGACTCTCTGGATGCCTTTGGTCTGCATGGTGTAGGTGGTATTGTCGGTGCAATCCTGACTGCGGTATTTGCCAGTGAATTCATTATGGGCGATAAAGTGCCGACAGACATGATGCATCAATTATGGGTGCAACTTGAAGGTGTACTGGCAACCATTGCTTACTCTGCAGTATTGACCTTTATCATTCTGAAAGTGATTGATCTGGTCATCGGTATCCGTGTTGCGAGTGATGACGAACGTATGGGTCTGGACCTGAGTCAACATGGCGAACGTGTAGAATAATATAAAAACCCAAAATCAATATATTGTGTAAAACAGCCCGTCAGGGCTGTTTTTTTTCCATATCTTGCGTAAGTCTCTACAAAGGGCAGAATTTTTGCTACACTCTGAATCCGATTTGATTTGTTCAATTAAACCGCTATGCACTGTCCATTTTGCAACGCTGCAGATAGTAAAGTGATCGATTCGCGTTTGGCTGCTGAAGGTTGCCAGATTCGCCGACGTCGTGAATGTATCAGCTGCGGAGAACGTTTTACCACCTTTGAAACCTATGAAGTGGTGATGCCCCGGGTGATTAAATCTGATGGTAAGAGTGAACCGTTTGACGAAGCAAAAATGCGTCGTTCCCTGATGCATGCTCTGCAAAAAAGGCCGGTGACCCAGGAACAGATTGAAACCGTACTCAGCGATATCCAGTTGCAAATTCGTCGTTTAGGTGAGCGAGATGTAAAATCCCGTACTATTGGCGAAATTGTGATGCAGGCTTTATTTGCCCTTGATCATGTCGCGTATGTCCGTTTTGCTTCAGTCTATCAAGACTTTCAGGATGTTGAAGCCTTCCGTCGTCAAATTGAACAGATGCAGCAGCGCGAACACTAAATCGAACACTAAAATTATATTTTCCAAGAGTCATGCAATGTCCGAGTTAAAACAAGATTCCATTCAGCCAGATCAGCTCTGGATGCAGCGTGCAATCGAATTGGCACGACTTGGACAATATTCCACTAAACCCAATCCTAATGTCGGCTGTGTTATCGTCAAAAATGGTCAACTGGTCGGTGAGGGCTTCCATCCGAAGGCCGGACAACCGCATGCAGAAGTATTTGCCATGCGTCAGGCCGGTGAGCAAGCCAAAGGCGCAACAGCTTATGTCACTTTGGAGCCGTGTGCGCATTATGGCCGTACACCGCCGTGTGCCAAAGGTCTGGTCGAAGCTGGAATTGCAAAAGTGATTGTGGCCTGTCCGGACCCGAATCCCTTAGTGGCGGGTAAAGGCGTGCAGATTTTAAAAGATGCCGGTATTGACGTCAGTGTTGGTATTTGCGAACAAGAAGCAGAAAAACTCAATCTGGGTTTTTTAAAAACCATGGCCACTGGCATGCCTTATGTGCGTTTAAAAGTCGCTTCCAGCCTGGATGGTCGAACCGCCATGGCATCGGGTGAATCGAAATGGATTACCGGAAGCGAGGCCCGTCAGGATGTACAGCACTGGCGTGCCATTTCCGGTGTGGTGATTACTGGCATTGAAACGGTACTTGCCGATGACTGCCAGCTGAATGTGCGTCAGCTGAATGGCATTGCAGATATCAGTACTATTGTGCAGCCCAAACGTCTGGTACTGGATCGCCAGGGACGTTTGCCGCTGACTGCAAAAATACTGCAGCAGCCCGAAACGCTCATGGTGATGGGACCGTTTCGTCAGGAACTGGCCGATTTGGGCGTGCTACAATTGCCAGTACAGCCTTTAAAAGACTTGCTACAGACCTTATCTACCCAACATCAGGTTTATGATGTGCTGGTGGAAGCAGGGGCAACATTATCCACGGCCTTTTTACAGGCACAGCTGGTGGATGAAATGATCAGCTATGTTGCACCGACCTTTTTAGGTCAAACCGCTCGTGCGATGTTTAATGCGGAATTCGACCGTATGGCAGAGCAACTTCGATTTAAGCTCATCGACCTGGTTCAAGTCGGGAATGATGTGCGCTTAAGGTTAATCCCTTCTCAAGAGACAGTATGAATTCAGAGTCTTCGGTTTATCATAAACGTCGTCATTCAGCACGTACTACAGATGAATACCTTTTCAACCAGCTTGTTCCGTATTTAGGCAATAAACGCCGGTTACTGCATCTGATTTTGGAAGCGCTTGAGAGTACGGGAACCTTAAATAATCATAATGGTCGTGCGCCAATTTTTGCTGACTTTTTTGCCGGTTCCGGCGTGGTTTCGCGTCTGGCGCGACAAAATGGCTATCGGGTCATTGCCAATGACTGGGAACCCTACAGCCATGCGTTAAATAGCGCGATTTTGTCCTGTGTCGAAGCACCAGCATTTAAAGAGCTGGGCGGTTATCAAAAAGCGATTGATTATCTGAACCGTTTGCCGGAAGTCAAAGGCTGGGTGACGCATAACCTGTGTCCGCGCAATGACGAAATTTATGATCCGACCCGCGACCGTCTGTTCTTTAAACGCCGTAATGGCATGCGTATTGATGCCATCCGCCAGCAGATTGCCACCTGGCAGGCACAAGGTGCGATTGATGATGTGGAAATGTCGGCATTACTGGCTCCCTTGCTGTATTCCGCCAGTTTCGTCAGTAATACTTCTGGGGTATTTAAAAGTTTCCACCATGGCTGGGGTGGTAAAACCCAAACGGCTCTGGAACGGATTGAATCCTTACTTTGGCTGACCCCAAGCCGTTTCTGTGAAATCGGCGACCCGAAAAAACCGGCCGCGGAAATGTGGTGTGTTGATGCCCAGCATCTGGCCAACCAGATGAGTCATTTTGAAGTCGATATCGCTTATCTGGACCCACCGTATAACCAGCATGCCTATAGCAGTAACTATCATGTGCTAAATGCCTTGACGCTGTGGGATCAGGTAGATTTGCCGAGTCCAGACACCAAAGGCTTTAAAAGCGGGATTGACCGGGCATGGCGTAAAGAACGTCCGAGCCAGTACAATTCTTCCAAGCATGCCAAAGAAGCCTATGAAAAATTATTGGCAACCATTAATGCACGTTATATTCTGACCAGCTATTCGACCGATGGTAATATTGAAGCGGGCGATTTGCTGCAGGCTAACTTGAAGCGTGGTCGCGTCACCTTGCTGACCCAAGATGTACCGCGTTACCGGGTGAGCAAGCAGCGCCAGTCAGAACGCGCACGTGTGCTAGAATTTATTGTCATCACCGATACCCATGCCAAATCGGGTCCGCCATTACGTCAACTCTTGGGTCAGCTGTATCATTTTGCTGAGCTTGGCGGTGTGGATACGACCGGTGTAAGTACGCAACTGGCATTGTGGTAAAACAACGACAGAATTAGAGAAAAAGTTATGTTTACAGGCATTATTGAAAGTCTAGGTAAAGTAGAAAGCTTGCAAAATGTGGGTGGTGATGTGCGTCTGCGTATTGGCACCGACCTCGACATGTCTGATGTGCATTTGGGCGATTCGATTGCCACCAACGGGATCTGCCTGACTGTGATTGAATGGGGCGAAAACTGGTATGCTGCTGACGTTTCACGTGAAAGTCTGAATCGAACTACTTTAGGTACCTGGAAAGTCGGTCAGCCGGTTAATGTGGAAAAAGCCATGTTGCCAACCACCCGTTTTGGTGGACATATTGTCAGTGGTCATGTCGATGCAGTGGGTGAAATCACGCTGGTACGTGAAGATGCCCGTTCCATTTATTATGAGGTAACGGCTCCGGCTGAAATTGCCAAATATCTGGCAGAAAAAGGCTCGGTCACGGTAGATGGCATTAGTCTGACCATTAACCACCTGCGTGGCAATATTATCAGTCTGAACCTGATTCCGCATACGGCAGAACGAACCAATATTGGCACCTGGAAAACCGGCGCCAAAGTGAATTTGGAAGTCGATGTTTTAGCGCGTTATATCGAGCGTTTAATGCTGGGGGATAAAGCTGCTGAAGTCAAAGAGCAATCCAAATTAAGCATGGCATTTTTAGCAGAAAATGGCTTCTTGAAATAAAACATCTTAGAATAGAAAACAGTCTGATTGAAAAGTCAGGCTGTTTTTTTTGTTTTTTGTTTTTATTTTTAATAAGTTATGAAAATAATGTGGTTAAAGTGAGTAGCTGAAGATGCTTGATTTTCTAATGCATATTGAACAATGGTTACCTACTTTGCTGGATCAGTATGGTTTGTGGATCTATGCCATTTTATTTCTGATTATCTTTGCAGAAACCGGTTCCGTATTTATGTTCTTCTTGCCGGGAGACAGCCTGCTGATTGCGATTGGTGCCCTCTGCTCAACCACAGATGTGATCCATTTAAATACCATGGGGCTGTTGCTGTTTAGTGCTGCGGTACTGGGTTATATTGTCAATTATTATACTGGGCAGATTTTGGGGTTTAAGTTTTTCCATGAACATTCACGCTACTTAAAACCGACCTATATCGTAAAAACCAACCATTATTTTACCAAGCATGGCGGTAAAACCATTCTGATGGCTCGCTTTGTTCCATTTGTACGTTCATTTGCGCCCTTTGCTGCTGGGGCAGGGCACATGAATCTCTTGAGTTTTATGCTGTATAACGTGGCCGGTGGTTTAATCTGGATTGCGGTATTATTGAGTATAGGCTACGGTGCCGGGAATATACTGGGTCTAGCAGTGAACCTGTTTTAATTTAGGATGCTTGGGATTTAGATTCCAGCAGCATTTCACATGATTGGCTCAAAAAAAAGTCCACCGAAATGGACTTTTTTTTGTCATGGCAACAATATTTAAAAAATACCTGAAGTCGCCATGCTGAAACTCAAGTGCCAGGTTTTTCCGAAGATAAATTAGAGTTCTTTAAAATATAGTCAATTTCTTCCTGACTGGCTTGATGCAACTTGGCGCGAAATACAGTCACCGCTTGCTCAATCAGCGTTTCAGCTTCCAATTCCAGACGCAAACGCAGGCTTTCCAGCTCCGATAATATTTCATGGTCAGCAATAGAGAACATGCCCTTGGCAAAATTCAAGGCCGGGCCCGCAGGGTTCTTGTGATAACGTGCAGTATAGGTTTGCGTTTCATGCTCTATATTTTGACGTATAAAAGCCAAGGTATGAACCTGCTCGGCAAATTGTCTTTCTTCGTCTAGCTGTAATGCCCGTGCATAAGCCGCCTGTTCGGCACGCTTATTTTCCAGCGACTGTTCCAGTGCACGTTGCTTGCGCAAGCGCGCTTCTTCAATCAGCTGGGCCTTACGTTCGGCATAGGCATGTTCAATCTTTTCATAAGATTGCTGCTGGGCTTCTTTGTCTTTTTCTAGCCACTTCTGAATATTGGTTTCAGGTTTGAGGACATTGCAGACGCGGTGTAGGTCATCAATAAATGCCTGACGAACAGCCTCAGGTACGTTTAACCAGCGCTGTTTAAAATCTTGACCGACATTTAATGCCACCACATCTCTCCTTATTTCCATTGATCGGTTAAAGCTTGAACGTTCGAGGCTCAATACCTAAGCGTCGATATTGTTTAAATTTTTCACGACCCAGTTGTTTTGCCGATTCATTATTTTCGATGATTTCTATAATGTGACTAAATTTATCAATCTGTTCAAGGGCTTGATTGTTAAAATTAAACACAATCCAGTCAGACTCTTGCGGCAGGCGGGATGAAATGCAAATGCTAGCCTGTTCCTGATCAATGCCATGCGGAATAAAACTGCCAGGATCAAAACTCCACAACTGTTCATCAAGCTGCTGCTGCAAGTCGGTATTTTCGCAATATAACCAGATCTGTGCCGGCTGTTTCAGAATCTTGCGGCACAAACGGCAAGTGCTTTGCACTTGCCGTTCATTGCTTTTTTCAAACAGGTAAAAGCTGACTTTAGCCATTTGACTGCGCACGATTGGCCAGGAACTGAACCAGTAATGGTACAGGACGACCGGTTGCACTTTTGGCTGTACCTGAGTTCCAAGCTGTACCGGCAACATCCAGATGCGCCCAGCGGTATTCACGGGTAAAGCGTTGCAAGAAACAAGCAGCCGTCACAGAACCGGCTTTCGGTCCACCAATATTGGCAATATCGGCAAATGGTGAATCCAACTGTTCCTGATAGTCTTCAATCACCGGCATGCGCCATACCCGGTCAAATGAAGCCTGGCCTGCAGCGGTAATTTCAGCAGCCAATTCGTCATCCGGGGTAAATAAACCTGACAACACTGAACCCAAGGCCACCACGCAGGCACCGGTCAAGGTTGCAATATCAATCACCAGCGCCGGATTGAAACGCTTGATGTATGTCAGGGTGTCGCATAGCACCAAACGGCCTTCTGCATCGGTATTTAAAATTTCCACCGTTTGTCCACTCATGGTGGTCACGATATCACCTGGACGGGTGGCATGACCTGAAGGCATGTTTTCAGCAGCGGCAATGGCACCGACCACATGAATTGGCAGTTTAGATTCACACAGGGCACGGATGGTGCCGAGAACGGATGCTGCGCCGCACATGTCAAATTTCATCTCATCCATGCCCAGACCCGGTTTGAGTGAAATGCCGCCGGTATCAAAGGTTACGCCTTTACCGACCAGTACCACAGGTGCCTGTTCGGTATGGGCTTTATATTCGAGGGTAATCACACGACCTGGACGGTTTGAACCTTTGCTCACCGCCAGGAAGGCATTCATGCCCAAGTCTGCCATTTGCTGTTCATTAATCACAGTGACTTTCAGCAAGTCCGGATATTGTGCTGCCAAGGCTTGGGCCTGTTCGGCTAAATATTCAGGGAAACAGATATTACCTGGGCGATTGCCTAAATCACGGGCCAAATTTTGACCGGATTGCACTGCATGAATCAAAGATAATTGTTGCGGGTTTAATGTGCTGTTTTCGGCAATCAGATGAATTTCTTCAAGGATAAATTCATTTTTCTTCGATTTGTACTCATCAAATGCATAACTGGCCTGAGTCAGCGCCAGTGCAAATAAATAATGCTGTTCAGGGGCTAGGGCAGAAATATCAATACTGATCTGTTTGAATTTTTTTTGTGACTCTTTGATAATATTTTGTGCGATTTTTGCTAATTTGGTCGGCTGAATTTCAGCTGCTTTATCTAGGCCAATCAGCGTGGTATTGGTACAGGCAGCCACTTTGCCGATCAGGGTTAAAGATTCGCATAGACTCGCCTTGAATTGTGCAGCTTCGACTAAACTATTTAAATCATTGATTTGATAAGTGGTCGAGGCCTTTTGCAGCTGTTCGGAATCTACTAATATCAATAAACATGGGCTAGATGCATTCTCTTGGAATGACGTATTAATGGTCAGTTTCATGTGCTGTATTCATGCCTTGGAAAGATTGCAAATCATTAAACCATTGAAACATTTCTATGAATAGGGTTTCAATGCGCAACAACAGTATAGGTTTTATATTTTCACCATTCGGGTAAACTAGCGCTAGTTTTATTTGTTTCTTTTTTGGGAAGAATTAATTTGATTATTCGGCGTTATCTGGTCAAGCAAGTGCTGTCTACCTCCCTGGTGGTCATTGCTTTATTGACCTTAATCATGATGGGTGGTCGGCTGATCAAGTTTTTTGGTGTGGCGGCACAAGGTCGTTTAGATACCAGTATTTTGTTTAGCATTATTGGTTATCGACTGCCAGAATTTTTAACATTAATTCTTCCGCTCGGCTTTTTCATTGGTCTGATGCTGGTGTTTGGCCGTCTCTACGTCGATCATGAGATGGCAGTCATGAATGGTAGTGGCATCAGCCGTAATCAGTTGGGACGTTTGCTGATTCCACTGACTGTGGTTTTTCTTGCGGTTCAAACAGTATTGATGGTGTGGATGTCCCCTTGGGGACTACGTCACTTTGAAGAACTGATCACCAATCAGGCGGTGAGAACCGGTTTCGATTTGGTCCGCCCCAAAGAGTTTATTTCCTCTGGTCCCTATACCATTTATGCAGGGGATTTGTCGGAAGATCGTCACAATTTAAAAGATGTGTTTTTCTATCAGCGTGCTGAAAAACCGGGCAAACCTGATGTCATGATTTTGGCGAAGGAAGCCACCCGTGTAGAAGTGGCTAATGAAACGGCCAGTATTGTGGATTTGGTAGAAGGGCGCCGTTATGAAATTTTCCCGGGAACACCGAAATATACACAAGCAGAGTTTCAATCTTATCGTTTACGTTTAGAAAGTGATCAAGAAGCAAAATTTGAAAGTGCTGAAGTGGAAGCCTTACCAATTGCCAAACTTTGGAACAACCGCAATGATCCTGTCGTTGTGAGTGAATTGGGCTGGCGTCTCTTCGTACCCTTTTCCATTGTGGTTGCCTTAATGCTGGCGATTGCACTGTGTGAAGTAAGCCCACGTCAGGGACGTTATTTAAAACTGTTCCCGGCCTTACTGATTTTTGCCAGTCTGATTGTGGCTCTGATGGCGGTCAAAACGCGCATCAGTAAAGATGAAATGGGCATCTGGGCCTATCCTTTGGTGTTGCTGGCCTATGCTGTTGCCGCAGCACTGTTTTCCCGGAAACAGAAACTGGGACCCAAAATCAAGAAACGAATTCAGCAGGTGAGGTCTTAAAATGTTAGCACGTCGAATAGTCGCCAAACATGTGACCAAAACCACGGCACTTGCCATGCTGGGTGCAACCGCAGTGCTCTCTGTTTTACAGGTGCTGTTCACCTATTTGGGTGAATTGGGTTCGCTGAACGAAAACTATGGGGCTTGGCAGGCATTTCTCTATGTATTATGGGGTGCACCGCGTTATCTCTATGAGATTTTGCCGATCTCTGCCCTGATTGGGGCGGTGCTGGGTTTAGGTACTCTGGCTTCCAATAGTGAGCTGGTGGTGATGCGCTCGGTGGGCATCAGCCTGTGGCGTATTGTGGGCTGGGTGATTCGTTCAGCGCTGATTCTGGTGGTGTTATCCTTTGTCTTAAGTGAATGGGTGATTCCGTATACCAATGAACAGGCCAAAAGTGTCAAAGATCACCGTAGCGCCAGTGCATTGGGTGAGGTGAGGGGCTACTGGACCCGTGAAGGCCAGCGTTTTATTTATATTGATTATGCCAATGCACAAGGCCAGCTTCAGCGTGTTCAGGTGGTCGACTTTGATGACAATTATTATCTGAAAGGTGTACTGAATGCAGAACAGGGCCAGTTCATTAAAGATGGTGACTGGAAGCTGCAGCAGGCAACCCAGATGGATATTCTGCCACAAGGCAATTCTACTCTGCTACAGAGCGCACAGCTACCGCTGGCTTTAGCCCTGCAACCGAAATATGTGCATATGGTCACCATTGACCCTGAGGATTTATCTCCAAGTCAACTGGTAAGTTTTATGAGCTATATGCGTGAATATAGCCAGGTGCCGAAAACCTACCAGCTGGCATTCTGGCAAAAAGTCGGTTCGCCATTTGCCCTAATTGCCTTGGTGTTGATTGCCTGTTCCTTTATTTTTGGTCCCTTACGTCAACAGTCGATGGGTTTCCGTCTGGTCATTGCCTTGTTTACTGGCTTGGGATTCTTCTATCTGCAGGACTTTTTGGGCTATGCCAGTCTGGTCTATTCACCATCACCGGCCTGGTTCGTGTTTGTGCCGATTGTGCTGATGCTACTGGTCGGTGGTTATTTACTGCGCCGTGCACGTTAAACTGCTCCGACAGTGATAAAAAGAATGTGCATGATCAGCTTTAGTCATGATCTGCACATAGAGTCTTGACCGAAAATTCGGTAAGATATGACGATGAAATTGTAAACAAAAGAGTGTTCATTATGACGGATGCAACTGCTGGCAAAATCCCTCACGTATTGGTAATCATGGATGGTGTGGGTCATCGCGAAGTGGTCGAAGACAATGCTTTCCTGGCAGCAAAACGACCTAACTTAACGGCTATGCAACAACAGCATCCCCATGGTTTGATTTCAGGTTCAGGTGAAGATGTCGGCCTGCCTGACGGTCAAATGGGCAACTCTGAAGTGGGTCATATGAACCTTGGTGCAGGTCGAGTGCTGTATCAGGATTTCACTCGTATTACCAAAGACATCCGTAGCGGTGCTTTTTTCGAGCATGAAGTGCTGGTCGATGCGGTTGAAAAAGCCAAAGCCGCAAATGGTGCAGTCCATATTTTGGGCTTGCTGTCGCAAGGTGGCGTGCATTCGCATGAAGATCATATTGTAGCCATGGCTGAACTGGCATTAAAACGTGGTGCAAAAGTTTATCTGCATGCTTTCCTAGATGGTCGTGATACACCGCCTAAAAGTGCACAGCCATCTCTAGAAAAACTCGATGCATTGTTTGCCCAATATCCGGGTCAAGGCCGTATCGCTACCCTGATCGGCCGTTACTTTGCCATGGACCGTGACAACCGTTGGGATCGTGTAGAACAGGCCTACCGTCTGCTGACTGAAGGTGAAGCTGTACGTACTGCTGCAACAGCCGTTGAAGGTCTGGAACAGGCTTATGCAGCTGAAGAAAGCGATGAATTTGTCAAAGCCACCCGTATCGGTGATGTGGCGAAAATTCAGGATGGCGACAGTGTGGTATTCATGAACTTCCGTGCCGACCGTGCGCGTGAAATCACCAAGGCCTTTGTCGAAAAAGATTTTTCCGGTTTTGAACGTAAAGTGGTTCCAAACCTGTCTAAATTTGTGATGCTGACCCGTTACCAGGCGACCATTGATGCACCTGTGGCCTACATGCCTGAAGCGCTGAAAAACTCGATTGGCGAGTATTTATCAAGTCTGGGTAAAACACAGCTGCGTATTGCCGAAACAGAAAAATATGCCCATGTGACTTTCTTCTTCAGTGGTGGTCGTGAAGATGAATACCCGGGTGAAAAGCGCATTCTGATTCCATCTCCAAATGTTGCAACATACGATTTGAAACCGGAAATGAGTGCTTTCGAAGTGACTGATGAACTGGTTGCTGCGATTAATTCAGGCGAATATGACTTGTTGGTTGTGAACTATGCCAATGGTGATATGGTGGGGCATACTGGTGTATTTGATGCCGCAGTGAAAGCAGTGGAAGCAGTAGATACATGCCTCGGTCGTGTCTATGAAGCGGTGATGGCACAAAAAGGTCATATGCTGATTACTGCCGATCATGGTAATGTAGAGCAAATGCAGGACTACCAGAGCGGTCAGGTACATACGCAACATACCACTGAACTGGTTCCGTTTATATATGTTGGCCCAACTTCTGCCACCATTGCTGAAGGTGGTGTACTTGCAGATGTCGCACCGACATTGTTGAACCTCATGCAAATTCCTGTACCTGAAGAAATGAAAGGTCGTAATTTGATTACTTTAAAATCATAAAAAATTTCGTATAAACAGGTGGATGGATGGCTTTACAGCGCTGGAAAAAGGTTGTCATTTTAACAACGTTATTCATGTGTGTGAGCCATTCCGCTTTTGCTGCGGTAAAAGGCAAGGTACAGCCTGTTTTAGATTTTGATGATGAAGCTGAACAGAACTATGCTGAAGTTCCGGTGGAATCGATTCAGCAGTTCGTGCAGATTTATAGCATTGTCAAAGAAAATTATGTCAATGAAAAAAATGACGAAGCCTTATTTCAACAAGCGATTAAAGGTTTGGTGAGCGGGCTAGACCGTTATTCCCGTTATTTAAGTCCAGAAGAATATAAGCAGTTATTACAATACACTGAAGGGGATATCGCCTCTGTCGACTTTGAACTGACCTATGATCCGCAATTGCATCAATGGGTCATTCAAGGCTTAAAGGAAAATGCGGATTCAACCAAGCAAGGTTTGCGCAATGGTGTCAGTGTATTCAAGATTGATGACCAGGAGCTGAAAAAATTCAATCATGATCAGGTGAATAGCCTACTGAATGGTTCGATTGGTTCGACCTTAAGTTTACAGCTTGCACAAAATAGCAAGCCGTTGATTTTAGTCCGCAATAAAAAAATAGAAACCGATATTCAGGCAACCTTATTGCATAATCAGGTGCTGGTGATCAAGGTCAGGGTTTTTCAGCAAGATACAGCCAATGAAATCAAACGCCTGATTGAAGAGCATTCTACTTCACGCTTGAAAACGGTGTTATTGGATTTAAGAAATAACCCTGGCGGATTGTTGTCCGCTGCGGTTGAATCGGCTGATCTGTTTTTGAACCAGGGAATCATTGTTTCAACCAAAAGCCGTTCCGAAGGCGACCAGCAGTTTCAGGCCCTGCCCAGTTTTGAGTTTCAGAATTTAAAGTTGGGTATTTTAATCAATAACCGTTCTGCCTCTGCCGCTGAAGTCTTTACTGCCGCGATGAAAGATCATGGCCGTGCCTGGGTGATCGGGGATAAGAGTTACGGAAAAGGGGTGGTACAAAAACTGTTCCCACTTTCCAACGGTGCAGCTTTACAGATGACGGTATCGCATTACTACACTCCTAAAGGGCAGATGATTGAAGGGGTAGGTATTCAGCCCAATCAACACTATCTGCAACATGAAATGAAAGAAGAAAACTATCTAGAACATGTTGCAGAGATCATTTTAACTCATAAATAAAACGGCCTGATCCTTAAAAAATGGTCTAGTCCTCGTCGGTATCTAAACCAAATTTTTTCAGTCGATAACGCAAGGAACGGAAAGACATGCCCAGTTTCTTGGCAGCCAGTGTTCTGTTCCAATGGGTTAAATTTAATGCATTGAGTAAAATATCTTTTTCAATATTTTCCAGATAAAGCTCCAAACCTTCATCGGGTAATTTCTTGGAAGACATCACGATGTCACTGCGCAAGCTGTGCGGGTCTTCCGTTACCTCTGGCACTGCTACAGTAGGGTAGCGTAAAGGTGCGCTTTGCAGGTGTTGCAAATCGATTCTTTCATCATCGCTTAAGGTAATGGCGCGTTCAATAATATTGCGCAGTTCGCGGACATTGCCGGGATAATACTGACTCAGTAAAAAGCTTTTCGCACGATCAGTCAGCTGTTTTTGCGGAATATCCCATTCCTGACTAATTTTCTGAATAAAGTGATGCGCCAATAAAATAATATCGTCACCGCGGTCACGCAGTGGAGGCAAGACCAGATCCATGACATGGATACGGAAAAACAAGTCCTGTCTAAAGCGGCCTTGCTGAACCAGGGCTTCCAGATCCTGGTGGCTGGCACTAATCACCCGGAAATCGACATCAATTTCACCATCTGAGCCGACTGGACGAATCCGTTTTTCCTGTACGGCACGCAGCAGTTTAACCTGCATGTTTAAAGGCAGTTCGGCAATTTCATCCAGAAACAGACTGCCGCCGTGGGCAGACTGAATTAGACCCTGTTTGTCTTGTGTAGCGCCGGTAAAGCTGCCTTTTTTATGCCCGAACAGTTCGCTTTCCATCAATTCAGTCGGAATGGCGCCGCAGTTAATGGCAATAAAAGGACCTTCATTACGGTTACTGAGGCGATGCACCAGATTGGCAATGACTTCTTTTCCTGTTCCGGATTCACCGGTAATAAAAACAGGTGCCTGAGAGCGGGCAATTTTATTTAAGGTCACCCGTAACTGTTGAATTGGCAGTGACTGTCCAATTAACAGTTTTTGCTCCAGGCTATCTTCCTTGATCTGCAAATGATCTTGTGGTTTGTTAAAGGCTTTTTGCAGGAGCTGTTCCAGATGCTTCTGATTTACGGGTTTGCTGACAAAATCGAAGGCACCGGCTTTGAGTGCTGCGATGGCAATTTCCATATTGCCATATGCCGTCAGTACCGCCACGGGTACGGATGGAAAGTGCTGGTTAATCCATTCCACCAGTTGCAGTCCATTGCCGTCCGGTAAATTTAAATCGGTTAGACAGGCATCATAGCGGTATTCGGACAAGAATTTTTTGGCCTGTTCCAGACGATAGGCAATATGGGTTTTAATTCCAATACGAGATAACGACATTTGCATGAGGGTACACAAATCTTCCTCATCATCCACCAATAAGACAAGTGGTTGTTGTTCCACAATACACCCCAGCAATTTTCATTTATAAAGCAACTTGCAGGCATTCTATCCGAAAGCATGCTCCCTTTTCTTGTTTTACATAGTTCAGTTTTGCCTGATTGGCTTCACAAAAACTATGTGATAAGTACAATCCTAAACCTGTTCCTGTGATTTCGGTACTAAAAAAAGGTTGAAATAAATAAGCCAAATCCTTGGATGCAACGCCGGCACCAAAATCACGAACATCAATACGCACATTGTTGTCATGTAAGTAAACATTCAACTCGATATGTGAATGCTCGGGTGCATTATGTCGAATGGCATTGCGAATCAGGTTAATCAGCACTTGACGAAGTTGTGCCTCGTCAAAATGAACAAAAATTTTACTTTGAACAGTATATTTAATTTGGGGTGCAATATCAGCCAAATCTTCCAGAATCAGTAGGGGAATAAACTGTTTCAACTGAATGGTTGAGGGGTGGGTTTCTTTATTGCGCACCATATTCAGCGTGTCTTGTACAATCCGGTCAATACGCTGTGTCTGCTTGGCAATCATTCGGCTCAATACCGCCTGTTGCTGCGGGTCACTATCACTCAAAAGTTCATTGGCCTGAACAATGGCGGCTAGAGGATTGCGAATTTCATGGGCAATACTGGCGGACAGTTGCCCAAGTGCCGCGAGTTTTAATTGTTGTACACGTTGATTGAGCTTGGTGGCATCCTGCAATACCAATAATGTCAGGGTTTGTTGTGGCACCATGAGCTTTTGCACTTCAATATGCATATGATAATGACTGAGTTGTGACTCAAACTGAAATTTTTCCCCATCTCGCAGTTGATCAAATTTAAGCAATTCAAATAAATCCGGCTGAGCCTTGTATAAGGGATATTTGTCATAAGCATAGAGTGGAGGAATGCCTAAAAGCAGGCAGGCAGCCGGGTTGCTCAGCACAATATGACAATTTTCATCTAAAACCAGATACCCCAGTTCGATCTGTTCCAGAATATAGCGATTCAGGTTTTGCAGCCGGTTTAATTCCAAAGACTGCGAAAAATTTAAATTTTCAAGCAGTTGAAAGCGTTTTACTGCAATTTGCCCACTGCCATACACCACTAAAAACAGAAAAGCCAATATCGCACTGTTGCCAATATTATTCAGTGAAGAAAAATCAAAAATACTGCCTAAAAAAAGCTGATAAATCACACTGATCACGGCAATCAGGGTAATGATCAAAGCCTTTTGGGCATCAAGTAATAACGAGGCCGCGAAGATAGTAATCACAAACAGCAAACTCAATTGCAGGTTCGGACCATCGACGGCCAAGGTGAGCAAGCTTAAAGCAATGACATCGACAACAAATAACAGTGGGAGTTGCTGGGCAGTTTTAAAGCGTATGCTTTTGAGTATTATTAACTGGATAAAACTTGCCGATACGTAGCCGATTAGCACGTAAAGATAAAGCTGTTGGTAGTGGTAATCTAGACTTAAGCGCTGATACGTGAGTAAGAAAATCAGCAGAAGACTGGTCGCAATAATGAGTCTATAGGTGCTATACCAAATACCTAAATGATATTGGTTAAACTCTAAATTATGGGTATTTTGCGTCATGCAAGTCTTCTAGCAAGCCAAAGGGCCTTAAGGTTTAATCAGGCCATAGCGAATGGCCAGATGAGTCAATTTGACATCACTATCTAGATTCAGCTTTTCGAAGATGCGGTAACGGTAAGTATTCACCGTTTTAACACTGACAAAAAGTTTATCGGCAATTTCCTGGGCACTAATACAATTGACCACCATCATTGCGACCTGCATTTCGCGTTCCGACAAGGCATCGAAAGGAGATTGCTGGGTGTCGGAAAGGTAAGAACTGGCCAGTTGTTCGGCAATGTCGGCACTGAAATATTTTCCGCCTTGCATGACCTTGTTGATGGCACGTACCATTTCGGAAACCGGTGCACCTTTGGTGATATAGCCTTTCGCCCCGGCTTTCAGTAATAAGGAAGGATAGGGTTCCTCCGCCAGACCACTGACAGCCAGTACTTTGGTTTCAGGGGCTGTTTGCAATAGGCGTCGGGTGGTTTCCACTCCGCCAATGCCCGGCATGTTGACATCCAGCAAAACGACATTCGGATGATGATGACGGACTAAGTTAATCGCTTCTTCACCAGATTCAGCCTGACCAATCACTTGAACATCCGCATGGTCTTCGAGCATACGGCAAATTCCGGTACGTACCAATTCATGGTCATCTACCACTAAAACTGTGATCACCTAGTTCTCCCTCATCTCAAAAAAATGCATTTTTTTGTTACATAAAGCAAAATAAGCTTGCAATGAAATGACAAAATTAGCAATCCTATTCTTTATCTTTCCATTAAATGTTATACACAATGTTGTGAGTAACAAAAAGTGTTCATATTTGTGTTTAAATGTAAGCATTTTTGAGGGAATATACAAATGTATATTGCCTTCTTGAGTTGAGTAAATCACCGTGAAAAATTCGAAAAAATCTTTAATGCATGTGCTAGGCATATCGATTCTGCTAGGCATAAGTTCAACCAGTTTTGCTGAGCTGGTGATGGATGCGTCTAAAGGGGCGGGACAAGCGACGTTAAACTGGTCCTCTGAAGATGTGAGCCAATTATTAAACGGTGATGCTTCAGCTGAAGAAGTCTCTCCACAAGGTTCAACAAAAGTAACCACTTCTGTACGCAGTTCAAATGCTGCAGCTACTCATTCTGCACCCAAGGCTGTACAGATTTTAAATAATTCCAGCTATGGCAATCAGCCTTCGGTTAATGCCCGTGCTGCTTTGGTGATGGATGGCCAGACAGGTGAGGTTTTATACAGTAAAAATAGTAATACTGCCTTTCCAATTGCCTCTCTAACCAAGCTGATGACTGCTGTGGTCATTGCTGATGCGCGTTTAAACATGTCTGAGACAATTACCTTACAACAGGCTGACTTTTCTTGTTCAGGCTGTAAGAGTTCAAGCTCAACGCTCCGTGCGGGTGATAGCATGAATCGCGCTGAAGCTTTACTGTTTGCTTTAATGAAGTCTGAGAATCCGGCTGCTTCTGCATTGGCACGTACTTATCCAGGGGGACGTTCGGCTTTCATCGCAGCGATGAACAAAAAAGCCAAAGTACTTGGAATGAATTCAACCCATTATCTGGAGTCAACAGGTTTGAACCCGGGTAATGTTTCTTCAGCGCGTGACCTTGGTATTTTGGTCAATACCGCATCGCAATATGGTTTGATTCGCCAGTTCTCGACCACTCCAAGCTATGACTTTAACCTTGGTTACCGAGTATTGAAATCGAACAATACCAATGCGTTAGTCCGTAATGGTGGCTGGAATATCAATATTTCTAAAACCGGTTATATCAATGAAGCAGGACGTTGTGTAGCCATGCATACCACTTTAAATAACCGTCCGGCTGTGGTTGTACTGCTTGGAGCAGATTCTTCTGCCGCACGTACCAATGATGCCACCCGTTTAATGACTTGGGTTAGCCAGTTACCCAAGCGTATTTAAGGCTGAATTTGGAGAAGTCTTCAAATCTACTCAACATTTGAATGCTTCTAAATGAAAAAACCCTGCGATCGCAGGGTTTTTTTTCTTCGGTCTAAATATGCATTACATATTAGAAAGAATAGAGTCTTTCACTTGATCCATAGAGGCATCGATAGACAACATCACGGCATCAGAACACTGTTTGATGGCAGTGTCAGGGTCTTTCAGGCCATTACCGGTTACTGTACATACGATAACAGAACCTTCAGCAATTTTACCTGCTTTAATATCACGAATCGCACCACCGATAGACGCTGCAGAAGCAGGTTCTACGAATACACCTTCATACATAGAAAGTAAGCGTTGTGCTTCTAAAATTTCAGTATCAGTCAGTTCATCGAACCAGCCTTTTGAATCACGTACCACCGCTTTGGCATGATGCCAGCTTTGCGGGTTACCAATACGAATCGCTGTAGCTACAGTTTCAGGGTTTTCAACCGGTGCACCACGCAGGAACGGCGCAGCACCAGATGCCTGGTAACCGACCATGGTTGGCAAGCCTTCAGGTTTAGGACCAGTGAACTGATCAGTTGCAGCATCATAAACCACTTGTTCAAACTGCTCTTTAGGCTGGTTGGCAACAGCTTCAGTATAACCCATCCAGTGAGCCGTGATATTACCTGCATTACCCACTGGCAAGCAGTGATAATCTGGAGCACGACCTAACTCATCCACGATTTCATACGCAATGGTTTTTTGACCTTGCAAACGGTAAGGGTTGATAGAGTTTACAATCGTCACAGGTGCTTGGTCAGCCACTTCTTTGACCAGACGCATACCGTCGTCGAAGTTGCCGCGGATTTGCATGGTGACAGCACCATACATCATCGCTTGTGCCATTTTGCCCATGGCAATTTTGCCTTCTGGGATTAAAACGAATGCTTTGATGCCAGCACGGGCAGCATAAGCAGCAGCAGCAGCAGAAGTGTTACCGGTAGAAGCACAGATAATCGCTTTAGAGCCTTCTTCAACTGCTTTAGTAACCGCCATGGTCATACCACGGTCTTTAAATGAACCAGTCGGGTTTAAGCCCTCGTACTTCACATAAATTTCAACATTTTTGCCAATAATGCGTGGAATGTTCTCAAGCTTGATCAGTGGCGTATTCCCTTCGCCTAAAGAGATTGCGCGAGTAGTTGCAGACACTGGTAAACGGTCGCGATAGCGGTCAACTAAACCAGTATAACGATTGGCATTAGACATGATGATGTTCCAATTGTGTGTAGAGCTTGGCAAGGGGAATACTCCCCTCAACCCGATTAATTATCAAGCGATTCTAAACGAATTCGTACAATTTCGCCATGAATGACGGGCAATGCTTGAATTTGCTGAAGGGCTTCATCCATTTTTGATTCCTTGACTGGATCAGTCAGAATCACGATAGGAATAAGGTCTTTTAAGCGCGGCTGTTGCATGATCGCGTCAATGCTAATACCGGCACGGCTTAAAATGGTGGTGACATCTGCCAGAACACCGGTTTGATCTTCGGCATTAATACGGATGTAATAGCCCGTGGTCATTTCTTCACGCGGCAGAATTGGCAAATCTGTTAAAGCTTCAAAAGCCAGCTGTGGAATGGTTCCGGCACCATCTTCTGTGTAAATAATATCACGGACAATATCCACGATGTCTGCGACTACCGCAGAAGCAGTAGGGCCAGCACCTGCGCCAGCACCGTAATACAGTGTTGGACCAACCGCATTGGCTTGAACCAAGACTGCATTTTTCACGCCATTAACATTGGCAATCAGTTGATCATCTGGAATTAAAGTAGGATGAACACGTAATTCAATACCAGATGCAGCACGACGGGCAATTCCCAGGTGCTTGATACGGAAGCCCAGATCTTCGGCATATTTCACGTCTTGAGCAGTCACTTTGCTGATGCCTTCAGTAAATACCTTGTCGAACTGTAGCGGAATACCAAAGGCACATGAAGCCAGAATCGTCAGTTTATGTGCAGCATCAATGCCTTCAACGTCAAAGGTTGGATCGGCTTCAGCATAACCCAGCTCCTGTGCTTCTTTTAGCACATCTGCAAAAGCACGCCCTTTTTCACGCATTTCACTTAAAATGAAGTTGCCTGTACCGTTGATGATGCCCGCTAGCCATTCAATCTTGTTGGCAGCCAAACCTTCACGAATGACTTTAATAATTGGAATACCACCAGCAACGGCTGCTTCATAGGCAATTTGCACGGCATGGTCTTCGGCCGCTTTAAACAGTTCATTACCGTGTTCAGCCAGCAGGGCCTTGTTAGCTGTCACAATGTGCTTGCCGTGTTTCATCGCTTCCATGATGACTTCATAAGCAGGGTGAATGCCGCCCATGACTTCTACCACGATATCGACATCCGGTTGACGAACAATATCGAGCAGATCAGCACTTTGTTTCACCGAAGCAGGCAAATCCAGATCAGGACGAGAGCGACGTGTACCCACATGGGTAATTTGGATTTCTCGACCGGTACGACGTTTTATCTCAGCAGCATTTTCTTTTAGTAGTTTAAGGGCACCACCACCCACAGTACCAAGACCGAGGATTGCCAGACGAACTGGTTTCACGTCACACTCCAAATATGTATTCAACTTTAAGCGAATCTAGATCATAGCTAAAAAAACGGCCAGACTCTAGGGCAGAAATCACTTTATCTCTACCTATTAAATTTAGTAGATGAACTGATAAAAATTAGTTATTTAAACGCTCTACCAATTCTTCAGGCGAGAGATATCCACCCAGGTAAATGCCCTCGCTGTTATAAATGGCCGGAGTGCCATTGACGCCCATATTTAGCCCCAGCTGATATTGATCTCGAACCGGATTTTTACAGGTCGCTGGAGCAAGTGGTGTCCCGGCAATGGCCTGATTAAAAGCCGCCTGACGGTCTTTACTACACCACACGCTTTCCATGGCTGGCATGAACTGTTCGCCACGTGGCCAAGCGATATAGCGTACTTCGATGCCCTTGGCATTAATTTCGCTCATATGCTCATGCAGTTTATGGCAGTACGGACAGCTGGCATCGGTAAACACATACACGATATGCTTGGTTTTGCCTTGGGCTTTATAAACCAGCAAGTCTTCGACTTTTAAGTTAGCCAGCAGCTTTTTATTGGCTTCGGATTGCAGGTTTTCACTGACATTGTGAATTTTACTGTCACCTAGACGCAGCACGTCACCCTGAATAATGTATTTGCCATCAGCGGTGGCATAAACTGATGACATGCCTTCCAGGTTAACCCAATACAGGTTAGGAACTTCGGTTGCCTTGATATTTAAAATTTTGGCATTGATATTGGCTTTCTTGAAGTGCTGCTGCAGCGTGTTTACCAGACGTTGCTGTGCATTGCGTTCTGAAAGATTGGAGGCCTGGCCGGTAGCAGGTGCACTAGCGGTTAAAGTACTTTGTTTTTTTTCATCATTATTCGAATTGGAGCAGGCCGTTAATCCTAAGCCAGCAGCAAGTGTACATGCGAGAAAAATTTTTGAACGGGTAAATAACATAAACAACCCTTTCTTGTAGGCATAAAAACAGGTGCCTAAGCATAACAAAAAAAAATGCCCGCGATAAAACTTCTTGGTCTGAATTTGCTGCCCTTAAGCGCGTGGGTGATAAGTGGCATGCAATTGCTGCATGCGAACCTGAGCCACATGGGTATAAATTTGTGTGGTCGATAAATCACTATGACCAAGCAGCATCTGCACCACACGCAAGTCGGCACCATGATTGAGCAAATGGGTGGCAAAGGCATGGCGTAGGGTATGCGGCGAAAGTTCGGTTTGAATACCTGCTTGCAAGGCATAGCGCTTAATGGCATACCAGAAATTCTGCCGGCTCATGATGCCGCCATGCTGGGTTAAAAAGACATAGTCAGTGGCAGTTTTATATAAATGGGAACGCGCTTCATTAAGATACTTTTCAATCCATTCGCAAGCGACTTGTCCCAAAGGCACCAGACGTTCCTTGTTACCTTTACCGACAATGCGCAAATAACCTTGTTTTAAATTAATCAGTTCCAGTCTTAAATTGAGTAATTCAGATACCCGCAAGCCGCAAGCATACAGGACTTCAAACATGGCCCGGTCGCGTAAGCCCAGAGCCGTATTAATGTCTGGAGCGTTAATGAGGGCTTCAACATCGGCTTCAGATAAATCTTTAGGCAAGGCCCGGCCAATCTTAGGTGTTTTATGGGTTGCAACAGGATTATCGCTACGTAATTTTTGTTCACGTAAAAATTTATAAAAGGATCGCAGTGCAGAAAGTGAGCGGGCAATCGAGCGCGGACTTTTGCCCTGTTTGGTCAAATTCAATAAAACATCGGAGATGTCATCACTATTCCAGTCTGGCATTGAAACCGCATGACATTCACTACATTGAATTAAATCAGATAGATAAGCATTACGCGTATGCGGACTGACGGTTTGAGCAATTAAATAATCTCGAAACCCCTGTAAAAAACTTAAATGTTCAGGAATATTTACCGGTGCAGGAATACGAGGCTTTTTATTGAGCATGTCACTTCTACATTGAATGAAAAATCCAAGTTTTTCTTGGTGTTGATCAATGTAGACCAATTTTTTTGCAATGTCGAACGCTACAGACAAGATGAGAATTGGAATCAAACCTTACTTGGTAATTATTCTCATTTGTTTGTATACTGTAGCAAATATTTTAGGATTAGATGCGGTGCGATTATCTGATTTGAAAGTGAAACAAACGGCCATCATTCGCAAAGTCAACCGTACTTTGAATGGTGATACAGCTCAGACTGATCTGGTGGCGAGTCGTTTGGAAACTTTGGGCTTTGTACCGGGAACAAAAGTTCAGGTCATTACCAAAGGTATTTTTGGTGGTGATCCTATCCTGATACAGGTGGGGTTTACCCGTTTCGCACTGCGCAAAGTTGAAGCTGAAAAAATTGAAATTGAAGAGGGGATCACTGCATGAGTGATGCGCTACGTATTGCCCTTGTAGGTAACCCGAACTGCGGTAAAACATCATTATTCAACCATTTAACCGGAACACGGCAGAAGGTTGGTAACTATGCCGGGGTCACGGTTGAACGTAAAGTAGGGCAGTTTACTTTACCTTCAGCTCGTGCGGTTCGTGTACTGGATTTACCCGGGACCTATAGTCTAAATGCCACTAGTCCAGACGAAGCCATTACTCGCGATGTGGTGCAAGGAAAAATTGCAGAAGAAGGTCAGCAAGATGCCTTTCTATGTGTAGTCGATGCAACTAACCTAAAATTGCATCTCGGTTTGGTTCTGGAAATGATTGAGCTGGGCCGTCCGATTTTACTGGTCTTAAACATGATGGACGAGGCACGCCGCCGTGGCATGCAGATCAACACGCAAAAACTATCGCAACGTTTAGGCATTCCTGTGGTAGAAACCGTTGCAGTACGTAATTCAGGGATTGAAAACCTGATGGGTGCACTGGATGCAGAAACGTTTAGAACGCCCAATGCTGAACTGAGTGATGTCAAAATTTCGGGTTCAAATCATGAAAAAATTGCTCAGCTGCTAAAAGATGTGGTGGTTTTTGTTGACCATGAAGACAAACGCTCCGATTTTCTGGACAAGATATTTTTACATCCGGTGGGGGGACTGGTCAGTCTGGCCGTGATGATGTTCATCGTGTTCCAGGCGGTATTTGCCTGGGCTGCGCCATTCATGGATGGCATCGAACGCTTTTTTGGCTGGCTGGGTGAAGTGGTCAGTGCACAGATTTCCCATCCGCTATTGAACAGTCTGGTGGTGGATGGAATTATCGCCGGTGCTGGTGGTGTGGTGGTCTTTCTGCCCCAGATTTTAATCCTGTTCTTTTTCATTTTGGTGCTGGAAGAATCGGGTTACCTACCGCGTGCGGCATTTTTGCTGGATAAGCTGATGTTTAAAGCCGGTCTTTCAGGTCGTGCTTTTATTCCACTACTGTCCAGCTTTGCCTGTGCGGTGCCGGGCATTATGGCAACCCGCAGCATCAGTGATCCACGTGACCGTTTAACCACGATTTTTGTGGCACCGCTGATGACCTGCTCGGCCCGTTTGCCGGTCTATGCCTTGCTGATTGCCGCTTTCATTCCGGAAAAAATGGTTTGGAGTATATTCAATTTACAGGGTTTGGTGCTGTTCGGTCTATATATGGCTGGGATTGTTAGTGCCTTGATTGTGGCGACCGTGCTGAAATTTTTCCAGAAAGACAAGTCACAGCATATGTTGTTAATGGAGTTGCCAAGCTACCGTTTTCCTGATGTCAAAAGCGTTTGGATTGGTCTGCTGGATCGCGCCAAAATCTTCCTGAAACGTGTCGGTGGCATCATCTTCGCCCTGTCTATTTTACTGTGGTTTCTGTGTACCTTCCCGCAAGCACCGGACGGTGCGACTGCCCCGGCAATTGATTATTCCTTTGCCGGGATGCTGGGTCATGTGATGCAGCCAATTTTTGCCCCACTGGGCTTTAACTGGCAAATCTGTATTGCTTTAATTCCTGCAATGGCGGCTCGTGAAGTGGTGGTGGCTGCATTGGGTACCGTCTATGCACTTTCTGCGGTAGATGAAGATGCCATGTCACAGGGTCTGGCTTCTATTATCGGTGGCACAGGTGAATTGGGCTGGTCATTGGCGACCGGTTTGTCATTGCTGGTGTGGTTTATCTATGCACCGCACTGTCTGGCCACTTTAGCGACGGTGCGCCGCGAAACGGGGTCGTGGAAAACCATGTCTGTCATGACCCTGTACCTGTTTGGTCTGGCATATCTGATGTCATTCCTGACCTATCAAATTGCTTCACATTACTTTGGATAGTGTGATTTAAGGCTGTGAAAGGAGACTGAAATGATTGAAATTCTGATTGTGGCTGCTTTGGTCCTTTGGAGTGCTGTCGTGGTGTTTAAGAAAGTTTTTCCCAGAACATCAAATTCAGCCTTCACGGCATTGTCCAAGCACTGTGAAAAGCAAGGTTGGGCAGCTTTGGCAAAGTGGTTAAAACCGGCGATGGTTTCAGGTTGCGGAGGAAGCTGTGGCTGTGCTGCAAATCCCGACTTGGTTCAGAAAAAACCTGAAGTGCAAGCGGTAAAATGGAAATAACTTTCAGGTCATATTTCCATCTTCAATAAGAATTTTGCAAAACCGTCATTTTTATGACGGTTTTTTTACGCGCTGACACAAAAAAGCCGAGATAAAGTCAAAACAGAAAAAGCATTCAAAACAGCAAAGTGCTAACATTTTGTCAGTTTTAAAAACAGACCATAAAATGGGGCAAAAATGTTAATACAGCGTGGTGGATTAAAAGTTGTTGCAGGACTCGGAATTTCAGGTGTTGCAGCAGTCAATTTCTTACATGAACATGGCTACCGCGTTGCAGTAACAGATTCTCGAAAGACACCTCCCGGGCATGATCAGATTCCTGCCGATGTTCAGACCAGTTTTGGTCAGCTTGATCAAGATCTGTTATTACAAGCTGAAGAAATTGTGATTAGTCCGGGGCTTGATCCAAAGATTGCAGAAATTCAGGCAGCGATTGCCCAAGGCATTCCGGTAATCAGTGAAATTCAGGTTTTGCGCCGTGCCACCGATAAACCGATTGTTGCAATTACCGGTTCAAATGCCAAAAGTACCGTGACGACTCTGATTGGCCTAATGGCTAAAGATGCCGGCAAGAAAGTGGCGGTAGGCGGTAACCTGGGTCGTCCTGCACTGGATTTAACCAAAGATGACCCTGAACTGTATATTCTGGAATTGTCCAGCTTCCAGTTGGAAACTACCTCCAATTTAAATGCCGAAGTGGCAGTGGTACTGAACATGAGTGAAGATCATCTTGATCGTCATGGTGATATGTTTGGTTATCACACTGCAAAACATCGTATTTTCCAGGGCGTGAAAAAAGTCGTGTTTAACCGTGATGATTCACTTACTCGTCCACTGGTTCCAGATACGACACCCATGCAGAGCTTTGGTCTGAATGCGCCGGATTTAAATCAGTACGGCATTTTAAAAGAAGATAATGGCACGATCTGGCTGGCACGTGGTCGTGAACGCCTGTTAAAAAGCACAGATATGTACATTCAAGGGACACATAATGTAGCCAATGCCTTGGCTTGCCTGGCTTTGGGTGAAGCGATCGGTTTGCCGCTGGACAGCATGCTGGAAACGCTGAAAAGCTTTAAAGGCCTAGAGCATCGCTGTGAATTTGTTAAAGAAGTCAATGGTGTTCGTTATTATAACGACTCTAAAGGCACCAATATTGGCGCAACCTTGGCGGCGATTGATGGCCTGGGTGCAGCAATTGAGCCACAACAGGGTAAAGTGGCGATCATTCTGGGCGGGCAGGGTAAAGGTCAGGATTTCACTGCTTTACGCGAGTCTTTAAGCAAATATGCCAAAGTCGCGGTGTTAATTGGTGAGGATCGTCCGATTATTGAAGCCGCCATTGAAGGAACCACGACATTGCTTCATGCCGAATCTTTAAAAGAAGCGGTGGAATTATGCCAGCAACATACCCAAGCCCATGATGTGGTGTTATTGTCACCTGCATGTGCAAGTTTTGATATGTTTAAAGGTTATAGTGAACGTGGGCACCAGTTTGTTGAATGTGTGAACACACTTGCTTAGAAAAATGATAAGGAAAGTTGTATGGCTGGGTTAGCTCAGACGACCATAAATAAAATTAATCAGGTCTACAATGAGTGGGGAGCGAAAATTCCCGCTGAAGTTACGCCACGTAATGTGCTGATTTTTTGTGTGATTGCCTTGCTTTGTATCGGTTCAATCATGGTGGCATCGGCATCGATGCCCTATGCCGACCGCTTACATGAAAATGCATTTCATTATGTAATCCGACACGGCATTTCCATTTTTGTGGCAGGTGTAGCTGCATTTCTGGCTTATAAAGTATCGCTGAATGTTTGGTTTAACAATACCTTTCCCCTGTGGATTATGACCATTCTGCTGCTGGCGGTGGTATTGGTTGCTGGCACCGAAGTCAACGGTTCCACCCGCTGGATTCGTATAGCCGGTTTTACCTTGCAGGCCTCGGAAGTGGCCAAGGTCATGATGGCCATCTTTACTGCGGATTATGTGGTACGACGGGCAAAAGAGGTGCGAAGCAGTGCATCCGGCCTATACCGCTTGGTCGGCGTGATGATCATCACTGTAGGCTTAATCCTGCTGGAACCCGATCTGGGTGCGACTGCGGTAATTGTCCTGATGATTTTAGGTGTTTTCTTCCTGGCTGGTGCACCGCCGATTCAGTTTATTTTCTTCCTGATCGCGATTATATTTGCTTTGGCCGCCGCAATTATCTTTGAGCCTTACCGTTTACAGCGTGCCTTATCATTTACCAATCCTTGGGCTGACCCCTTGGGCACCGGCTATCAGTTGTCTAATGCGCTGATGGCCTTTGGTCGGGGTGAATGGATGGGAGTTGGACTGGGTCATAGTATCCAGAAAATGTCTTATCTGCCTGAAGCGCATACTGACTTTATGTTGGCGATTTTAGGTGAGGAATTCGGCTTTTTCGGTATCAGTACCGTATTGATTCTTTCCTTCATGATGGTGGTCTGTTGTATCAAGATTGGACATCGTGCCTTGCAGTATCAATATTTGCGTGCAGGTTATCTGGCCTATGGCATCAGTATTATTTTCTTGCTACAAATCCTAGTGAATGCCGGGATGAATATGGGCATGTTACCGACCAAAGGTTTGACCTTGCCGTTTATCAGTTATGGCGGTTCATCGTTAATTATGTGTGCCGTGATGATCAGCCTGATTTTGAAAATTGATGCCACCACGCAAAAAGCCAACCCAAGTAAAGAAGAATCAAGCTTCTAGCGTTGATTCGGACGATCAGTCTGGCTGAGCATGGTTTAATACGGTGCTCGGCATTTCCGTTCCACAATGTAAGCATTGCACAAATTCTCCTTTCGCCTTGGAAAGGGGAATCAGTGGGATAAAAAATATAGAAAAATAATTGCGTTGCTGTTTCAATTCATAAGCGCTACGCGTTCTGCATACCGGGCATAGAACCTGATTTTTCTCGACCACTTTGGTTTTAGGACCAATACCAAAGATAAAAAACATTTTAAGTCTGCCATTGTCGGCTGTAGATGTTTTTAGCTTAACGATCATCCGAGTTTTATAAATAGCTGCCGTGTAGCTCAGTTGTATGCGGAATGCAGTCTGTATTCCACTGCGCTATGGCTTGCTTGAGCATATGTGCTGGGGTGTCTAAAGCAACTTCGGGCTGATGCAAAGCACGAATGGCTTGCTGTAATAATTCAGGAGCACGCTTGAGATCGAGTGCTTGAGCCAGGTTCTGTTTAGAGAGCTTTTGTCCCTGATCATTCATCGCGAGCGGCAGGTGCATATATTCAAGTTGCGGATAACCGAGCAGCGAACCGAGCCAGATTTGCCGTTCGGTATTGTCCAGCAGGTCGGCACCGCGAACTACGTGGGTGACTCCTTGCAGATAATCATCAACCACTACGGCGAGCTGATAATTGATAATGCCATCACGGCGCTTCAGCACAAAATCGCCCAGATCCTGTTGCAGGTTGGAACAATGTGTTCCTTGCAGGCGATCTGTGAAGCAGATCTGTTGATCTGGTACTTTGACACGGATGGCTTGTTGATCAAAAGGCAGATTCAAATCCCGGCAGGTTCCGGCATAAATATGATTGGAGCCGAGCATTTTACGGGTGCACTGGCAGGCATAGACCCAGCCTTGCTGATGCAGCTGTTCAATGACCTGTTCATACAGCTCTAGGCGGTCTTTCTGGAAAATGATTTCGGTATCGGGTTCAAACTGGAACGCTGCAATTGAACGCAGGATATGTTCTTCACTACCGGGATATATACGTGGCATGTCGGTATCTTCAATCCGAACCAGCCATTGCCCCTGATGGGCACGTGCATCACAATAACTGGCCACCGCTGTAATAAGCGAGCCAAAATGCAAAGGGCCGGTTGGCGATGGCGCAAACCGACCCACGTAATTCTCTTCAGCTTTCCCTCCCTTTTTTAAAGGGAGGGTCAGGGAGGGATTACTTAACACAGTATTAACCGTTATTTTGCTTCTCTTTGATTTCTGCCAAGGTTTTGCAGTCAATACAAAGGGTAGCGGTTGGACGTGCTTCAAGACGACGCAGACCAATTTCAATACCACAGGTTTCACAGAAACCGTAATCGTCGTTTTTAATCGCTTCGATGGATTGCTCAATCTTGCGAATCAGCTTGCGTTCACGGTCGCGGGTACGGAGTTCAATCGCAAACTCTTCTTCTTGTGTGGCACGGTCATTCACATCAGGCAAAGCGGTATTTTCGTCTTGCATGGTGTTGAGGGTGCGGTCTACTTCAGACATGAGCTCCGCTTTCCACGCCAATAAAATCTGGCGGAAATGCTCAAGCTGTCCTTCAGACATGTATTCTTCATTTTTTTTAGGCTGATAAGGTGCAATACCAAATAAGCTAGCAGTAGAACCACTTTCTGACGCTTTTGGCTTTGTTTTACGCACGCGTTTGGTAGATTTTTCATCTACCACATCAGTTTGTTCGTCCAAGACTTGATTTTGGTTGTCATTCGCCATATAGGGCATTCCTCATCATATGCGTATTATCTATACGCAAAAAATATGGTGATATGCAAGTGTTTTTATCCAACCCTAAGGAGATTCTCCTTCGAGGGTCGTCATCATATAGACTTTTTGTGCTTTTTGATAGTCTTTGATGCTTGGATTCTATCGATCATGCTTCCTTCGGAAGCCATAAAGTAATAGAAAAAAAGCAAAATGAAAAGTTAGTAACCTGAAATTTCGCTATTAATTTGTTGCCGTACTGTTTGGACACGCTGAATTCGGGTTTCAAGCTCACCATTGGCTTTCAGATGCAGGACACGAAACCCCGGGGCCTGGTCATCCAGGGCAAAATTTTCACTGAAAGGTTTGAACTGGACACAGGTCGACGGAGTTGAGAAAAACCGGATGTGCTGCCATTTATGACACGAATCCTGATGCACATGACCAAAAATAACCGCTTTGACATGACTGTGCCTGGCTAAAACAGCGGTCAAATTTTCAGGGTTTTTCAGTTTATGTTGATCGATCCATTTTGATTGCATGGCAAAGGGATGATGATGACATGCCACGATCACAAATTGCTGTTGCAGTTCTGCCAGTAGCTGATCTAGCTGTTGTAATTGCTCTGGTTCAATCCGGCCATCTATTCTGCCGCCTACGGCTGTGTTTAGCAGCAGCACGCTCCATCTGCCAAAATGAATGGCGTGTACCTGATTTTTATGCTGATAGAAAGGGAACAGATCAATATCATCATGATTGCCTGGAATTTGATAAAAGGGAATACCAAGATTCTGCATATAAGATAAATAACGTGTATACGTCTGTTTGACCGGTACTTGCGCCAGATCCCCAGTATGAATAATGGCATCGGTACTCGGATATTGCTGCTGAATCTGTTGCATCACACCATGAAAGCTCTGTTCCGGATTCATCTCTACAAATTCCAGATCGTCCTGATCCATCAAATGTGTGTCTGAAATCTGGATAATGGTCCAGTCTTGCTGGTCTTCATTGGGTTGGTATAAAGTCATGTCCGACTCCCTAGACATTCCTTGTTGTTTTAATATGTTGTTGCAACCATTGCAAGGCCATAATGACTGGCGCATTCCTTAATCGGCCATTACTCAATAAGGTAGTGATTTCAATATAATCAATGATATGCAGCTGAATATTTTCCCCTTCATCCGGCATGCCAAACACTCCGCCGTGTTCAGGAAGATGCGCCTGGGCACTATATAAATGAAACAGTTCAGAACAGGCCCCAGCCGAAGGATAAAAGCTGAATAAATGCTGTAACTGGTCAATCTCGCAGCCTGATTCTTCCACGCTCTCACGACGTATACAGCTTTCCGGCGATTCATCACCATCGAGTACACCGGCAATCACTTCCAGTTGCCAGGGGGATTCTGGATCATCCATTGCACCGACACGGAACTGTTCAATCAAGGCAAATTTTTGCTGGGTATCATCATAAATCAGTACACCGGCAGCTTCAGGGCGGTGAATCAGTTCACGCTGCATAACAGGAGTGAATTTGCTCTGGTTAAATAAACGATGGCAGAGATTGACTTTTTCAACCTGAATGAAGCCACGAAAAAGATATTCACGCGACTGAATTTTAACTTGGTCGTTGTTATATGTGGCTTGTTTAATAATATTCATATAGCTCAGTCAGGATGAAAAGCATACATTCATCCTAACTGAGAATTTTATGAAAATAAAAGATTTTTTTTTAAGAATTACAGCTTGTGGTACAATTTTTGACCATGTTCATGATAGCTGGTTTTCATGGCATTCAAACCTGCTTCAATCTCTGTATCCTGTCCGTCATTAGTTTGATTTTTCGCATAATCCCTCACATTTTGAGTGATTTTCATGGAACAGAATTTAGGACCGCACATAGAACAGAAATGCGCAGATTTGTGCGCTTCCTTCGGCATGGTTTCATCATGCATGCTACGTGCCGTATCCGGGTCCAGACTCAAATTGAACTGATCTTCCCAGCGGAATTCGAAACGTGCTTTAGATAGGGCATTATCACGCACTTGCGAACCCGGATGGCCTTTGGCCAGATCGGCGGCATGGGCTGCAATTTTATAGGTGATGATACCGTCTTTGACATCTTTCTTGTTCGGTAAGCCCAAATGCTCTTTTGGCGTGACATAGCACAGCATGGCGGTACCATACCAGCCAATCATGGCAGCGCCAATCGCTGAAGTAATATGGTCATATCCCGGAGCAATATCAGTGGTTAAAGGCCCCAGAGTATAAAAAGGCGCTTCTTTACAGACTTCCAGTTGCAGATCCATATTCTCTTTGACCATGTGCATCGGTACATGCCCCGGACCTTCAATCATCACCTGTACATCATGCTCCCAGGCACGATGGGTCAGTTCACCCAAGGTACGTAGTTCACTAAACTGTGCTTCGTCATTGGCATCCTGAATACAGCCTGGACGTAAGCCATCCCCCAGGCTGAAGGACACATCATAGGCCTTCATGATCTCGCAGATCTCATCAAAATGCGTATACAGGAAGTTTTCCTGATGATGCGCCAGACACCACTGCGCCATGATAGAGCCGCCGCGAGAAACAATTCCGGTTAAGCGGTTAGCCGTCAGCGGTACATATCTTAAAAGCACGCCGGCATGAATGGTGAAATAGTCCACGCCTTGTTCTGCCTGTTCAATCAGGGTGTCTTTAAAGATTTCCCAGGTCAGATCTTCGGCTACACCATCAACTTTTTCCAGTGCCTGATAAATAGGAACTGTCCCAATTGGAACAGGAGAGTTGCGGATAATCCATTCACGGGTTTCATGAATATTTTTGCCGGTCGACAAATCCATAATGGTGTCAGCACCCCAGCGGGTGGCCCAGGTCATTTTCGCTACTTCTTCATCAATGCTGGAACCGAGTGCGGAGTTGCCGATATTGGCATTGATCTTGACCAGAAAATTACGTCCGATAATCATCGGTTCAATTTCAGGATGGTTAATATTGGCCGGAATAATGGCACGGCCTTCCGCTACTTCCTGACGCACAAATTCAGGGGTAATTTCCGTCAGATTCTTGGCCCCGAAGTTTTGACCGGCATGCTGGCGTGCATCGACACCTGCCTGCTGGCGCTGGTTTTCACGAATGGCGATATATTCCATTTCCGGAGTAATGATGCCCTGACGTGCATAGTGCATCTGGGTAACATTTTTGCCCGCTTTAGCACGGCGTGGCTTTTGAATATGGGCGAAACGGATTTCTGCCGTACGAATATCTTTCAGACGTTCCTGTCCAAAAGCAGAGCTCAAGGTATCTAAACGTTCGGTATCCTGACGTTCTTCAATCCAGCTTTCACGCACATTGGGCAAACCTTTATTCAGGTCAATCGCCACGTTCGGGTCGGTATAAACGCCTGAAGTGTCATAGACCATAATGGCCGGATTGTGTTCACCACCCAGACCGGTTGGGGTTTCGGTCAGGGAAATTTCACGCATAGGCACCTGAATGTCACTACGCGAACCTTGAATGTAGACTTTTCTGGAAGCGGGTAAAATTCGGGTGAGATCTTTGGCATCTTGCTCATGCTGAGCGGAAATATCTGTTGCAGAGCGATTCGTTAATTGGTCCATGGTAATGATCCTTGTGAATAATATCAACGAATCAAGCACGACCAAAAACGTGGCAGATTGATCTGATTGAATGATTTTAAAATCAACACAAATCAATTGAAGGCTTAGGTTTTTTGATGGCTTGATTCCTACGCAGGTCTTAACCTGATCAGGTTCAACGGTACTCACCCTCAAATGCCATATTTGCATATAGAATTTAGGCGATCTCAGCGAGTTGTTACTCGCGCTCCGTCAAGCTATGAATCAATACTACCATGTCCATGTACTAAAAAACATTCACATAAAACATCGCTTTTCGGCTGGCGTCCAGATCGGAGACAGACAGGCAGCTTAAACACAAACGGCATCACTAAAACAGTCACGCGGGTTGGAAAGGCTCAGATTTTGTAAACCCAAATATTCATCTAACTGTCTGAGTGCGAGCTGTTTTTCAGACATCGACAGTTGTTCTTTAAGGCTAAGCTGAACAGGAATTTCTTGTAAGCGCTGCTGTTCGGATAACTGTAGAAATTGCAGAAACTTGCTCGCTTGAACGGCTAAATGCGAGTTTTTGACCTGGGCTAATTTTTCAATTTCATCCATTGAACTGCTTTGTACTGCATATTTATCCAGGTAAGTATCCGAGACCGGCGAATCATGCATGCCTTTAAATAAAAACAGGCTATACATCTGTAAAAGATATTCCGCATCTTTACGATAGCTACTTTTCGGGTATTGATTTAAATATTCTTCCCAGAATAAAGCCCGGGTCACAATTTCATGCGGTTCAATCATCAAGATATGCTCTGAAAATACCGGCAGCGTATTTTGTGCCGCCAGATTTTCGATAAAGACCTGTTCGGCTTGCGGCATATAAGGCGCAAAAATTCTGGCTAAATATTCGGGGCTACGGCGATAATTGATCTGGCCTTTACCGCGATCATACAGCTCTATATAAGCTTGCCCTTTATGTTTTAATAAATATTGATCACGTAACGTCAGTTGTTCAAAACGGTTTTGTTGAATGGTCGGATGCTGCGATAAATCAAAAGCATACTCTTCGAAAGCAACTTGCTGTGGCGCTGTTCTATCCACGCTAAGGAAGTTGTTGTACATTTGATTGGACAGTTTTAATAAATGTTGTTGTTCTGCTAAGGTAGACAGCGGCAAGCATAACTTGAGATCCTGATTAATCTGTTCCAGGGCAAAAGTGGTGCGTTCCGCATTAATGGCCAGCATGTTTTTCTCAAGATTTTTGCATAATAGGGTTAAATCTACCGTTTCATCTTGTTGTGATTGTTTTTGTACCGGTTCTTGAATAGGTTGAGGTTCGGGTTTTTGACACCCGATAAGAAGGATAAAAATAAAGAAAGGTAAGTATTGCTTAACAGAAAATTTTGTTTTTAACGGCACAGTCATTCTATATCGGGTACATGCGGCAATGATTTGCAGGGTATGCGGGTATTGTATAACTGAAAAAGTCTTTGTCTGTGTAGTGTTGTGAAGGATTTTGGTTACGTGCTGTGATGATGGAGCAGTCATGTGGAGGTTGATGAATAACAGCTGAGCAGATGGCAAAAATTAATAAAAATCATACGGAAAATTGAGCAGATCATTTTAATATTGCATAGCTTTTATTATAAATATGCATGTCTATGGATGGTCGCAGGTTGGGATTTACGATAAAAAATGGATATTAAAATAGTCATTGGTGCATATGTGTTGCTGTTCAGTCCATGGAGTCATGCTCTGGATTTGGTGCAAGCCTATCAACGGGCGAAAAACAGCGATCCCAATTGGCAAGCCAATCTTTTACAGTATGAAGCAGATCAACTCAATCTGGGCATTGCCAAAGGGAATTTATTGCCAACGGTGACTGTTTCTGGAAATGTGGTGCGTAAAAGCCAGCAGAGCAGTGATAGCAGTATTCCGGGTTTTCCGGCAGATGCATTTACGGCTTCCTCGTCCACTACTCGACAAATTGCCATTACTGCTCGTCAGCCACTATTTCGCTGGGATGCCTGGGAAGGTTTAAAGCAGATCAAAACTTCCGTTAATCTGAGTGAAATCACTTTACAATTACAGCGCCAGGAACACATTTTAAACGTCTCGGAAAGTTATTTTAATATATTGCGTCAGCAGAGTTTAACCCTAGCCAATCTGCAGGAAGAAAAAGCCCTGTTTGAACAGCTGAATGTGATGAATGCCAAATTAAAAGAAGGACTGGTAGCAAAAAGCGATGTTAGTGAGGCCAATGCGCAATATCAAAGTGCCAGGGCTAACCGGATTGCCACGCATGTACAACTGGTTTTGGCACAGGAACAGCTGACCCAGTTAATCGGGCCTTATCAAGAAAATTTGGCCGTACTCCGAGACGATTTTCAATTTCAAAAGCCTTATCCTGCTGATCTGGATGCCTGGACAGCGCTGGCACTGAGTCAGAATCTCTCTGTTCAGCAGGCACGTATCCAGCAGCGTTATGCAGAAGACCAGAAACGGGTAGAAAAAGCTGCCTTATATCCACAAATTGAGGCAGTAGGGACGTATGGATATATCAAGCAGTCCCCGCAAAATGTGGTATCCAGTGATGGCCAGTTTGACCAGATTGGCGTAGAGATGAACTGGAATGTTTATACCGGGGGCAGAACGCAAAAATCCATTCAAAAAGCCGCGGTGAATGTGAAGAAAAGCGAATCCCAGCTGGAGGCTGCAATTCGCAAAGCCAGCACCGATGTGAAAAAATCTTATATGCAGGTAGAAACTGATCAAGCCAAATTACAGGCACGAAAAGCCGCAATGGACTCTTCGGAAGTGGTTTCCCAAGCCTCTAAAGCACAATATCAGGAAGGTCTAAAAACCATGGTCGATGTGCTGCTGGCACAACGCAACGCTTTTTCTGCCAAACAGGATTATTTAAATGCAAAATATGATTATTTGATTAATGTGCTGCGTTTAAAAGCATCGGTCGGTAAATTGACCGAAAAAGACCTTGAAGAAATGAATGCCTGGCTGGTTGACAAGTCGTTCAAGCCAGTCAGCTAATCTTGCAGTTTTTGTCATAAAAACTTCATAGTAGGTATGCTTTAATATTAAACAAGATCATTCATTTTAAAATCGCTGTTGTGGAGTACGTCCCTTGCCAAACAATCCGGTGTTAAATCACCATATTTCTTCGCAATTTAATGAAGATTTGCAAGATGTAAATACCAAGTTTATGACCATGGGGGGCTTGGTCGAGCAGCAAGTGGCCAACAGTATTCATGCCCTGTTAGACACTGATGCCGCTTTAGCGATTGAAGTGCAATTTCAGGATAATGTAGTCAATCGTATGGAAACCGAGATTGATGAAGCCTTGACCCTGATTCTGGCACGCCGTCATCCTGCTGCGATTGATTTACGTATGGTGATTGCCATGTCAAAGGCCAATACCGACCTGGAACGTATTGGCGATGAAGCGGCAAAAATTGCCCGCATTGCACAAAATTTATGTGAAGAAGGCAGTTCTCCACGTGGCTATATGGAAACCCGTCACATTGGTAATCAGGTTCGTGTGATGATTCATGATGCGCTGGATGCCTTTGCACGTCTGGATGTTGATCAGGCTTTACGAGTATTGCTTGCGGATGCCGATATTGACCGTGAATACCAGTCTGCGACCCGTACCTTAATGACTTATATGATTGAAGATCCGCGTCATATTTCACGGGTCATTAATGTGATGTGGGTGTTGCGTTCTTTGGAGCGGATTGGTGACCATGCCCGTAATATTTCTGAACAGGTTATCTATATGGTCAAAGGGCTAGATGTTCGCCATACCAGCGTCGAAGAGATTGAACAGAAAGTTCAGCGTTAATTACTCTCATAATTAAATAAAAAGCCTGCAATTTGCAGGCTTTTTTTATTGCTCATGACTTCATGACTAGGTGGTTATCAGCTATGGTTTGGGAATGGAGCCAAGCGGAAAGACCATGTTTCTATGAATGATTTATTTTAAAATTTAATTTTGCCCTAAGAAGAAGTAAACGAGTTTCGCTCATAAAAGGGATCATGTGAGCACGCTGTTATAAAAATATTCATAATATAATCAACTATGCGTTTCTTCTTCAGCATCCGCTAATACGCAGCTTTTCCCCATAAAATTGTTGCCCTAATTGCACTAAGGCATTGATGACTTCTTTAGCCAGTAAAATGGCAGAGATGGTGATCAGAATATGGCAGCCTTCAGGCAGCCCCAACCCCCGATTCAATCAGTCGATTAATACTATTAACCGCATATTGCAATTAGCGCCTTGACCTGAGCGGTGAAGGAAGCAATCAGGGTCAAATTCGATGACCAGTAAGCTGTAGGTTTGGACAAAAGGCTGAATTTTTTGAAATAAGTGTCATAAATTCATATGCAATTTTTTTGAGACTAAGCCTGATAGCCTATGTCACAAGCGCATACAATATTCTCAATTGTGAACAGAAATCATTCGTTAGAATAAAATGAATTTTAGATTTATTTTTGCCGATGAACTTTGAATTGTTTGAGCCTGAAGTCCGAGCCAATCTGTTGCCCTATGACGGCATTGTGCAAGACTATGGCCTGATTTTAACACCTCAGCAGAGTGAACAATATTTGCAGTATTTTTTAGCTCATCTGGCCTGGCAACATGATGAAGTACTGTTGTATGGAAAACACTATAAA
Organism: Acinetobacter sp. YH01018; assembly: GCF_013420295.1. Lineage (NCBI taxonomy): Bacteria > Pseudomonadati > Pseudomonadota > Gammaproteobacteria > Moraxellales > Moraxellaceae > Acinetobacter > Acinetobacter sp. YH01018. Next base: position 69,915 of record NZ_VOYL01000004.1, on the reverse strand, counting down.
ACTGCACGCAAAGTGGCCTGGTATGGCGATGAAAATTACCCATATCATTATTCAGGTACATTCAAGCAAGCTCATGTCTGGACACCCGGATTATTCCGTTTAAAGCAGCATATCGAAAATTTGGTTGGCCATGCGTTTAATTCCTGTCTTGCCAATTTGTATGAAGATGGCACTCAAGCCATGGGCTGGCATAGTGATGATGAGTCTACATTGCAATCTAATACAGGTCAGGAAACCGTGATTGCCTCCTTAAGTTTTGGGGCAACCCGGAAATTCAGTTTTAAGCACAAGCAAAAGCCAGACAAAGTTGATGTGCTGTTACAGAGCGGTCAGCTGATTGTGATGCGTGGCAAGACTCAGCAGTACTGGAAGCATACTTTAAGGAAATCGGTGAAAATTATTGAGCCACGGGTGAATCTGACTTTCCGTTATTTTTATCCGCATGAGAAGCAATAGAATATTGGAAATAAGTGCATAAAAAAGCCCATCCTGTGATGAGCTTTTTTAATTTGGGGAGAGTTTTAACATGGCATCACGTTATCATGGAACACTGGATGATGAAGAACAATAATCATATTATGAGAATATAATAATGAATTCAACATTTTTTAGATTAAAATGTATTGCTGTTCCTCAAGTTAAAATATGTCTTCCTGATGCGTCAAGGTCATAAATTTCTTTTCGATTAAACTGGCATTGTCGCGTAATATTTCGATCAACTTCTGGAAATTGGTAAATTCAAAGCGGTTTTTCGAGCCTAACAGGGTCAAGGCCAAAGGCGGTTCCTTAGCAGAAAATTTCACTGGAATAGAAAGACTGGCCAGATTTGGATCGACTTCTCCACTCGAGAAATAATAGCCCTGTTTTTTAATCTGTTTCATTTGCAACAGAAATTCTTCTTCGCTATGTGCAAAGCCAACTTTAGACAGTTCAGTCACAAAGCGCCGATAATAATCCAAAACGCGCTGTTTGGGTAAATGTGCCAGAATCACCTTGGCAGAAGAGCCTTTATAGATTGGGCGAGGACAACCACGACCATAAATCAGCGTGGTCAGGTCTTTATATAGTTCGTGATGAATATCGATACATGAATCGTAATTTAAATGCGTGAGCAGACAGCCGAATTCGGTACGTTCTACAATTTGCTGCATAAAGGGAATGCTGATCTGTACCAAAGGGTCCGTGGTACGGGAAATGTAATCCAGTACGGCAATTTTAGAACCTAGTGTGTAGTCACCTGAAGTTCCACTGAGGCGTTGTAATAATTCTGCCGAAACCAATTCTTTTAAATAACGGTAACTTGTGGGTTTAGAGAGTCCTAATTCCTCACTAATGATATCGACATTAATGATCGGGCGAGACACTGAAAAGAGATCCAAAACGGTAAGAATTTTACCAAAACTAGAAAGTGCCATAAGTACCTGCTTGGTCAAAGCATATAAAAAGAAAAACGAATAAGTATTACTTTATAACAAAAAATTAGGTAGAGCAGGGCTTTTGTGAAGCTAATGTTGTATTTGTACCTCATCTAAAAATATTTTACGGTGAGCATGAGAAAATCAGGCAATATTCATTTAATAGGTCTTATTAATTTATGTTTAATTATCACAATAAGATATTATTATTGACTTTATGGGCTTTGTTTGAAAAAATAATAAAAATAAATGTCTAATGGTGAATTTTCAACCTTTTCAGGCTGGCTGTTTTCCTGTGCTATTTCACATCAACAGGATGATGTGAAATCTTCTCCATTCGTTTTGAATGACGCTCATCTGAGGCATGTTTAAACCTCCCTATTTTTACACGATCCATCTTCCAGGTAGATCGTGCATTGTAGTCGTCATTCAAAAATCAGGCAGAGGAAGTAACCCCCTAATTTGAGATCAACCCATGCTGCTTACTAAACAAGTACTCGCATTTCGTCCCAACAAGATGGACTGGATTTTTGCGACTAAAACGTTTCTGGCAGGCATGCTTGCGCTGTATGTGGCTTTTGCACTGAATTTGGCCTATCCCATCTGGGCAATCGGGACCGTCTTTGTGATTGCCAATCCCTTTTCCGGGATGACTTCTTCCAAAAGTATGTATCGTGCACTGGGCACCTTGTTGGGTGCGGTAGTTTCTGTGGCAGTGACTCCGCTACTAATCAACACGCCGTGGCTGTTCACTTTATTTTTAGCTGCATGGGTAGGAGGTTGTTTATATATCTCGTTGCTCGACCGGACTCCACGTAGCTATGTATTTATGCTGGCGGGATATACCACGGTTATTATCAGCTATAACATTATCTATAGCATCGATACGGCATCGATGTTTGATATGGCCGTGGGCCGCTTCTTAGAGATTCTGGTTGGGGTGGTCTGTAGTGCTATTGTGACTACGACAATTTTTCCGCTGCATATTGGGCCAGCCGTGGCGGCACGGGTATCTAAAACCTTTAAAGACACCAAAACTTTATTTGACCAGATTTTACTCAATCCCTCCGAACTGGGAAATTACAGTACCGCACTCAGTCAGATTGCCCGTGATATTGCTGAAATTCATGTCATGGCAGTGCACTTGTCCTATGAGAAATCGACCTTGCAGGGCATGACCAAACCCCTACAGGAGATGCTACATCAACTGAGCATGCTGGTAGCCAACCTGGTGGCGATGGCCGAACGGATCAAACAGCTGGATCAAATGGATCGGCAATACCGTGTCCAGCTTCAGGTGATTCATGATCATAGCGCCACATTTTTAAAAGATGATCAGGATATTCAGGAACAGACCTTAAATCTGTTGCCTGAAAATTTTGAGCAGGATTTTGCCCGTTTAATGACCACCGTACCTGCTGAACAGCAGGTGATTTTGGCCAGCCTGAAAATGGATATCCGCCATTTCATTCAAAATATTCGTGCCATCAGACTAATTTGGCAACGCATCCAACAGGGCGATGCTTCATTGCCAGAAAGCGTCACACCCCTGAGCACCACCTATCCCAATTTATACCGTGACCATGGGGTTGCGGTGCGGGGCGGAATTTCCGCTTTTATTGTGGTGATCATCGCGACAGGATTCTGGATACTCAGTGGTTGGAAAGCCGGTTTTATGATGGCTGAAATGGCAGCGATCAGCGCCTGTATTTTAACTGCCATAGATAACCCGGTACCGGCATTGAAGATGTTTGTGCGTGGCAATATTTATGCAGGGATGATGGTGTTTATTTATGCCTATGGCATTTTTCCGCACGTGACCTCGTTCTGGGAATTGGCACTGGTACTGGCCCCTTTTGTGATCTATTGCCTGATGATGTTTCCTCATCCGCCACTCACCGGGATTGCCTTGCCCTTATTGATGGGAACCATCATGGGCTTGAACTTGCAAAACCATTACACGCTGGATCAGGTTTTTTTCTTTGATGCCACCATCGGTTCGGTGCTGGGGCCGATTATTTCGATTTACATCATTCATCTGGTTCGGGCGATGTCTCCTGAAATTACGGTACAGCGGATTCTGTCGCTGCATTACAAGGCCATTCGTCAGGCTTTATATCTTCCTTATGGCGTGCCGTTTCGTATTCATTTACGCAGTATGCTGGACCGGATTGGAATATTGAATACCAAGATGGTGCAGTCGGAAAAATTAAAGACTCAGATTAATTTGGCCCTGGTGGAAACCAGTGCCGTGATTGACCTGACCCGTCTGCAAGAGTTGATGCATCGACTTGATTCAGAGCAAGCCATTTTGGTGAGTCTGGAAGATCTGCAACAAGGTCTGGATGACTATTTTCGTGCCAAAGAAAATGCGCAACAACAGCTGATTACAGAGCTTCATCAGCAGGTTATTTTAAAAATCAGCCAATTGAAAAAAGAGGCACAACAACTGGAACATGCTGAAACTTCCTGGCGAATACAGATGTCTTTAAACAATATTCGCAGCAGTTTATGTCATGAACCAGCGCAGCTTAAAGAAGAGATACAACTTGGAGAAGTTGTCCATGGGTGAGTTAAATGTCTATGGGGTATATGTCCCGATTCTGCTGATTCAGGCGGTTCTGGCCTACGTTGTACTGCGTGTAGTGATGCGCGTGCTTGACCGTGTTGTGGAACAGGGCTGGATTCCGCTGCCGAATATTTTTTATCTCTGTATTTATCTTGCGCTGCTGTGGTTAATGCATTGGGGTTTTATTGTCTGCTTGGGCTAAGCAGACATTTTTTGAAATGAATGAGGTTTTCCATGACATCTTTAGACTTGCGTAAAGTCGTCCGACCGGTGCTATTTACTATAGTCGCTGTCGTTGCAATTTTGGCGGTAAAACATATCTGGGATTATTACAATTCTGAGCCATGGACCCGTGATGGCCGAATACGCGGCGATGTGATTCAAGTCTCTTCAGATGTTGCGGGTTTGATCACCGAGGTCTTGGTGCAAGATAACCAGACTGTGAAAAAAGGGCAGGTGCTGTTTAAAATTGATGTGGCCCGTCAAGCCCTGGATGTGGAACAGGCCAGATCGGACCTGTCTAAAGCCAAGGCAGGCCTGGCTGCTGCCGAAGCAGAACTGGCTCAGGCCAAAGCCAATCTGGTGAAATCTCAAGCCAATATCAATCTGGCGGATAAAAATGCCAACCGCTATGCCAACCTTATGGAGGGTGCGATTTCAAAACAGGAACAGGACCAGATGTTTGCAACGCGAGATCAGTCACATGCCGAACATGAGCAAATGCTGGCTGCGATTGATCAGGCCAAAGCCAATATTGTGCAGCAAAAAGCCTTGATTGAAGTAGCCAACAGTAATCTGCACCTGTCCGAACTAAATTTAAACCGCTCTGAAGTGGTGGCACCGGCTGATGGCACCTTATCCAATTTTGAATTACAACAAGGCAACTATGTCAAAGTCGGGCAGGCAGTGGCTGCACTGTTAAACCGTCAGCAGCTGTATGTGGTGGGGTATTTTGAAGAAACTAAACTCGACAAGATTTATGTTGGTGCTCCTGCAACGGTCCAGCTGATGGGCGATTCACAAAAACTCAAAGGTCATGTTCAGGGCATTGCTTCCGGGATTGAAGACCGCGAACGTACATCCACTACGGGATTACTTGCCAATGTGAATCCAACCTTTAGCTGGGTGCGTCTGGCACAGCGTGTACCAGTAAAAATTATGATTGATGAATTGCCGAAGAACCAGCTGGCCTTTGTGGCAGGACGTACTGTAACCGTACATATCCTGAAAAAAGATCAGCCATAACTTAGCCCTTGTTCATTTCAAAAAAAGCATACGAGAGATTAATGCTGATCTAAGGAGTTGGTAACAACGCCTTAATTTTTTAAGTGGTTCACGACAGAGTCTTGCTTCCTTAAATCAAATTTTTGGAGCTCGTATGTTACTTTTGTTTTGGCAAAAGTAACCAAAACCATTTGTCATCCGCAAAACTCGTCCATTACCATCAACTAAAGAATGTATCGCAGAAACAACCACTTTTTTATGTAATCTTGCCTCAAACAATTGCGGATGACGTTTCCGTGTATCAAACAGAATGCTGAATTTATAATAAAAATGCCAGTCAATTATTGAACGGACTGGCATTATTCTAAAAGATATTTTTTATCTTTAAGGTGCTACCCCTTGTGGATTGCGATACCAGCTTTCGATGAATAGCGCAGCTGCAATGCTGTCAGCCGCCAGTTTTTTGCCACGACCTTGAGACTGATACTGGTCAAGTTCATCACGTGCTTCACGGGTAGTCAGACGCTCATCGACCATCAATGTTTCAATATTGGTCTGATGACGCAAGCGTCGGGCAAATTTGCGTGAACGCGCAGAAAGTTCAGATTCACTATCATCCATATTTAACGGTAAACCGACCAAAAATAAGCTCGGTTGATACTGTTTGACGATTTTCAGCAAAGCATCCCAGTTCGGGATGCCATCTTTCATCGGAAACAAGGCAAGCGGATTGGCACTTTCAATCAGCGATTGACCGACTGCCATGCCCATTTTCTGGGTACCGAAATCAAATGCCATAATCATGTGCGGTTTTGATAAATCAGGCATGTCCAATCTCTGATGATAGCCAGGTGCGGTCTAGGCCCATTTTTTTATAGGCAGCATCCCAGCGGTCATCATAAGGTAAGTTAAAAATCAAATCCATATCAGAATCACAGATCAGCCAATCACCACGTGCGATTTCCTGTTCTAACTGGTTTTTGCCCCAGCTGGCATAACCCAAAGCAATTTGGTAACGTCCAACGCCTTCATTGTGGGCGATGGCATCGAGGATATCTTTGGACGTGGTAATACAGACATTTTCGCCCACAGCAATGGATGAATGCCAGGTCGGTTGACCGGTATGCAGCACAAATCCGGCTTCAGGACGCAAAGGTCCCCCTTGCAAGACTGCATGAGGATTGACATTGTCCGCTTCAATTTCCAGATCATTCAACAATTCCTTGATTGAAAGACCGGATGGGCGGTTAATGATAATGCCTTGTGCACCATCTTCATCATGGCGTGCCAAATAAATTACCGTATTGGCAAAAAAGTCATCGGCTAAATCAGGAGGTGCAATGAGACAGCGATGTGTCAGATATTGTTTAGTCATCTAAGCCATTCCCCCTTAAAATCAAAAACTGATTAAATTAACTAAGCGCTTATGACCAAGTTACTAAACTAATTGGGTTTCGCCAATCATTTTTTGTGATTTAAACCTCAAACCTATACCTGTTGAAACTTAAGTTGACGTAACTGCTTGGCATGTTGCAGGGTCGTATCATTAATTTCGACGCCGCCGGTCATACGGGCCAGTTCATCAATGCGCTGTTCTTCTGCAAGATTAATGATGGTACTGCTGGCCGGATCGGTCTGACGCTTTTTCACCAGTAGATGCTGATCGGATTGTGCTGCCACCTGAGCCTGATGGGTAATACATAAGATCTGTACATGCTGGGCCAAATCAGCCAGCAAACGGCCGACCATTTCTGCAGTACCGCCACTAATCCCGACATCGATTTCATCGAAGACCAGCACTTCCGCTTCGGTTTTTTCCGCATTCATGACTTGCATCACTAGGGCAATACGCGACAGCTCACCTCCGGAAGCGACCCGTGCCAAAGGCTGTGGCGGAATACCCTTGTTCGCAGTAAACAGCAGTTGAATAAAGCTAAGCCCTTCGGCACCAACCTGTTCCAAAGGTTCAAACTTGAATTCAAAATAGGCCTCTGGCAAAGCCAGCTGCTTGACCTGTTCAGTCAGTTGTTTTGCCAAGGGGATTGCGGCTTCACGGCGAATTTCATCCAGATATTGTGCTTTGGCTAAAAATTCCTGATGCGATAACTCGACCTGTTCAGCCAGGGTTTCCGGGTCTTCCAGCTGATGCAATTGTTCCAATTCTGTCTGCCAGGCCTGGTATTCTTCTTTTAGTGTCTCTGGCTGAGTGCGGTATTTACGCGCTAAACGGTGGAAAATTTCCAGTTGTGAGTTCAATTCTTCCATCCGTTCAGGATCGAAGCTTTGGCGATCGATAAACTGACGCAAGTTTGCCGTTGCATCATCAATTTCACTTTGTGCATTGATCAGTGAATTATAGATTTCAGCAAGCTGCTCACTACGACCAGCATGTGATTCCAGACGACGAATAATTGAAGAAAGTTCCTGGGTCAGGTTTTGTTCGGCTTCATCCAGCACATTTAAGCTATAACTGCAGTCAAGCATGATATGTTCATGATGGCTTAAACGGTCAAATTCCTGTTCAATCTCTTTATAGTCAATCTGGGTAATGTATTCGAGTTCTTCCAGTTGCAACTCTAAAGTTTCGATCCGCTGTTTGCGGGTTGCTTGAGCATCCAAAGCGGCTTGATGCTGGCGAATGTCTTTTTGCCAGGTGCTATAGGCATTACGAACATCTTGCGCAGGCTGATAAAAGTTGCTGTAACGGTCGAGCCAGTGCTTGGGATAGGGCGGTTCTAACAGTTGCTGCTGACTGTGCTGACTATAGAGTTGTACCAGCAAACGCCCAATTTCTTTCAGCTCTGACAAGCTGCTTGGACGGCCATTAATCCAGGCTTTGCTACGACCTGTAGCAAAAATCACCCGACGTAAATGAATTTCGCCTGACTCATCATCCAACTCGTGTGCTTTTAACCATTGGGCTTCAGGGCTGTGTTCCTGATAACTAAAAATGGTCGTCACATCGGCTTTATCCGAACCGAAACGTACATAATTGGTATCGGTACGTTCACCCAGGCAGGCAGACAGGGCATCCAGTAATAACGATTTACCCGCCCCGGTTTCACCCGTCAGGACATTGAAACCTTTTTCAATATCAATGGCTAAGTGATCAGCTAAAGCAAAATTGATGAGAGTTAAATGTGTCAGCATAAACGCATCCAAGCTGCGAAAAGTTTTAATCTAAGATAGTGAAATTTTGTTTTGGTCACAAGACAGCTTTTATTTTAAAAGGATTTAAAACATCAATATCTTACCTTATCTGAGTGCAGAAAATAAAACGCGCAGTTGAAAATAGCCGATAAAATTTGCCATCGATCAATAGCCTCTTATTTTAGAAAAAAGATAAAAAACTGATGCGCAGCTCGATCCAGTCCCGCAAAACCTGAACCATATAATGCGGATGATTTGAAGGTAGGATTAATGCTGGGGAATATTATTCACCTTTGGTTGGGAAGAAATTGGCAATAATTTGAGCTTAGCATTTCATTTATGCAGAAGTTCGTGCATCACTCTCCAGCTTTTCTTTGAAGTTTATAGAAAAAATATTTGTAAAAATTTGAAAAATATTGATTTGACTGGAAGAAACAATGATTGATTAGTTTAATACTCGGCTTTAAACTAGCTCGGGCAAAAATTATAAATGCGCATTATCTGGAGAATACGCATGTCAAATCAGTTTGATCACGTTTCGGTTGTCAAAAAGTCGAATGTTTATTTCGATGGGTTGTGTATCAGTCATACCGTACAGTTTGAAGATGGCACCAAAAAGACCTTAGGGGTAATTTTGCCAACAGAACAGGCTTTGACCTTTCAAACACATGTACCTGAACGTATGGAAATTATTTCAGGTGAATGTCGTGTCCAAATTGGTGACAAAACTGAAAGTGAACTGTTCCGTGCCGGTCAGTCTTTCTATGTACCAGGCAATAGCCGTTTTAAAATCGAGACTGATGAAGTGCTCGATTATGTCTGTCATTTCGAAGGTTAAGCATTCGTCCCGGATAAGACAAAGAAATTTTAACCTGAATCGGTTAAACTAGATTCAAGCATCAATCCTGTAAAGCCTGCTTTGCAGGATTTTTCTTTTTGTATAATTACCCATAGTCACCATAGATTTTAGAGGCCGTTCATGGCAAAACCAGAATATTATTATGGCGTTCACTCAGTGGAGTCATTATTAGAACTCGAGCCTGAGCGCGTACTGACTTTATTTACCTTGAAAGGCCGTGATGACCAGCGTTTGAAAAACGTCTTGGCTCTGGCTGAACCTTTTGGTATTAGCGTGCAACAAGCCAGCCGTGACAAACTGGAAAAACTGGCAGGCCAACCTTTTCATCAGGGTGTAGTTGCGGCAGTGCGTCCGCATCCGGTATTGAATGAACAGGATCTGGATGCCGTGCTGAAGCAAAATCCTCAAGCGCTTTTGCTGGCACTGGACCAGGTCACCGATCCGCATAATTTGGGCGCATGTATCCGTACAGCTGCTGCCATGGGGGTTGAAGCCGTAGTGGTTTCGCGTGACCGTTCTGCAAGCCTAACGCCAACTGCGCGTAAGGTTGCTGCCGGTGGCGCAGAAAAAGTGAAGTTTATTCAGGTGACCAATCTGGCGCGTACTTTGGGCCATATCAAAGATGAATTTAATGTACGTGTAGTTGGAACCATGCTGGATGAAAAAGCCTTACCGATTGATCAATTTGATTTTACCGGTACGGCAGTGTGTGTCGTGATGGGGGCTGAAGATACAGGTCTGCGTCCAATTACCCAGTCACAATGTGATCAGAAGGTCTATATTCCAATGGCAGGGAACTTGCAAAGCTTAAATGTCAGTGTGGCGACGGGGATGGCACTGTATGAAGCCTGTCGTCAACGTAACCTGTAATTTTTTCTTTGCTATTTAAAAGTTGTTTGCTATGTCTCCCCGGTCTCAAGGTTATCTTTATGTCGCCATTACCATGTGTATTTGGGGTGGATTTACCATTACTTCTCGCCTGAATGCCCAGTGGGGAATTAGTGCTTGGGATATTACCGCCTTACGTTTTGCCTTGGCATTTTGTATTCTCATGCCCATTTTACTCTATAAAAAAGACACCGCTTTTTTATGGAAAAAAGAACCTTTTATTCTGGCAATGATCGGTGGGGTAGCGTATTGTCTGACCTCTTATAGTGCCTTTCATTATGTACCAGCAGCGCATGCAGCCATTTTCCTGAATGGCTGTATTCCGCTGTGTACAGCTTTAGCTGGATTGGTATTATTTAAACAGCCTTTAGATAAACACATCCGGATTAGTTTGGTGATTATGCTGAGTGCGATCACTGCAATGAGCTTCTTGATGTATCAGGAAACCGGTGTGGCCTTTGGTTTTGGTGACATGCTATTTTTCTTGAGTGCGATCTGGTGGGGTGTATTCACCGTATTGTTACGCCAATGGAAACTTTCTGCCTGGCATTCTATGGCAGGCGTTGCCATCTGGTCGGCGATTATCTATGTACCGATTTATCTGCTGTTTTTACCGAAAAATTTAACGGCACCTGAACCTGTGCATTTAATGGTACAGGTGATTTTTCACGGTATCTTTGTGGTCATTGTGGCAACACTGACTTATGTAGAAGCGATTAAGCGTTTGGGTGCATTCAAGACCGGAAGTATCGTGACTTTGGCCCCGTTTATGGCGGCCATTCTGGCTGTACCGCTATTGGGTGAACCATTAAGTCTGGCCATTATTTGTGGCTTGATCGGGATGGCGATTGGTGCATTACAGCCATGGCGCTGGATAGGTCATCAAGACAGTTTGCAGCAGCAACTTGATCAACAAAAAAAGCAGTCCTAATCGACTGTTTTTTTTAATTTCAGCGTTTCAAATAAGCTTCATGCAGCGGTCTTAAATGGCTGTATAAATGGTCAAGATGACCGTCATTCAGCACAATATCATCAGCCAAACGACGCTTTTGTTCACGTGGCATCTGGGACTGAATAATTTTTTCAATTTGTTCAATGGACTGGTGATCACGCATAGCAGCCCGCTGAATCTGCAAATCAATCGATGCATCAATCAGCAGGGTATGATCAGTCAGTTCATGTTGGTTGGTTTCAAACAGCAGGGGAGAGACCAATATTACATAAGGGCTGGTCGCAGCCTGCAGCTGTTGAATAATAGACTCTCGAATTGCAGGATGGGTAATACTTTCCAGCGTTTTACGTGCTTTAGGATATTTGAAAATATGTTCGCGTAAAGCCCGACGATTCAGCTCGCCATTGTCTAATAGAACCCAATCGCCAAAAGTCGTATGAATCTGTTGTAAGGCTGGCTGTCCTTTGGCTACTATCTCGCGCGCGACAATATCGGCATCGACCACAGTAATGCCCTGGGTTTCAAACCAGTTGCTGGCGGCCGATTTTCCACTGCCAATCCCTCCAGTTAAACCCAAGATAAAAGTCATATATATCCCTAAAAATTATTGTCCTAAATAGATTTTCATAATCTGCTCACCCCAAATAAAAGCAATCCATCCGGCAATGGCAATATAAGGACCAAATGCAAAAGGCTGGTTCTCTTTGCGTACTTTCAGCAGAATAATGCCAATCACGGCACCTACGAAAGAAGAAAGCAATACGATCAATGGGAGCATCAATGGCCCCATCCAGGCACCTAAGGCAGCCAGAAGTTTAAAGTCGCCATAGCCCATACCTTCTTTACCTGTAATCATCTTAAACAGATAATAGACAATCCACAAACACAGGAAACCAATAATATAGCCCCAGATGGCAGAGGTTGGACTGGTATAGATACTATAGCTATTGATTCCCAAACCTAAGGCGGCCAGAGTTAAGGTATAGCGGTCTGGGAGAAGCTGGGTATCAAAATCAATAAAGGTGAGTGCGATCAGTACCCAGGTGAGGATCAGGCCAAACAGCATCTGCAGGGTAGGGCCGAATACTGCCACAATAATCAGGGAACATGCTGCAGTTAACAATTCAATGAGCGGATAGCGAATACTGATCGGATTTTTGCAAGAACCGCATTTGCCCCGTAAAAACAGCCAGCTGATGACAGGAATATTCTGATACCAGCGAATGGGCGTTTGGCATTTCGGACAGGTAGAATCTGGCTTGCTGAGGGTGATTTTTGTTTCGTCAATAATGACCTGTTCAGAATGCAGCAATATTTGACAATCCTGCCGCCACTCTTGCTCCATCATTTTCGGCGTTCGATAAATCACGACATTGAGAAAACTGCCGATACAGAGACTAAAAAGCCCAACTGCAATATATAAAGCAGTTGGGTTGATCATAAAATAAGAAATGAAATCTTGCATTAAACCACAGAACCCATTTGGAAAATTGGAAGATACATGGCAATCACCAGACCACCAACCAGCACACCCAGCACGGCCATAATGAGGGGTTCCATCATGGAGGTTAAACCATCGACCGCATTGTCGACCTCATTTTCAAAGTGGGTGGCAACTTTATCCAGCATACTGTCGAGGGCACCCGATTCTTCACCAATCGCCACCATCTGTACAGCCATGGATGGAAATTTGTTGGTAACCCGCATGGCAAATTGTAGCTGTTGGCCTGTGGCTACATCATCACGGATTTTCATCACCGCTGCTTCATAAACACAATTGTTAGTTGCGCCTGCAGTGGATTCCAAGGCATCAATCAAGGGAACACCAGCAGCAAAGGTGGTTGCTAACGTACGACTATAACGGGCAATAATGGCTTTATAGACCAGGTCACCAAAAATAGGCGCTTTGAGGGCTGCTTTATCCAGAAAATCACGGAATTTTTTACTGCGTTTTTTTGCTTCAAGAAATCCGGCAATCATTGCACCAATGGCAATAATCAGAATAAACCAGTACTTTTGCATCCATTCCGACATATTTACCACCATTTTGGTAAAGGCAGGTAAATCGGCACCAAATGAACTAAAGAGGTCCTGGAACACAGGTACCACTTTAACCATCAAAATAATGGTCACGATCACGGCAACTACAATGACAGCTGCCGGATATTTCATGGCTTTTTTGATTTTTTGCTTTAAAAGTTCGCTTTTCTCTTTATAGATCGCGACACGATCTAGCATGGTTTCCAGCGCACCTGACTGTTCGCCAGATTCGACCAGTGAGCAAAATAAATTATCAAAATATTGAGGATATTTTTTAAGTGCACCAGCAAAGGTATTCCCGCCTTCAACTTCACCTTTAATACCAAGTACTACTTCACGCATCGCTGGGTTTTCCAAGCCTTCCGCAACAATTTCAAAGCTTTGCACAAGTGGTACACCGGCTTTCATCATGGTGGCCAGCTGGCGGGTAAAAATCGTGATATCCAAGGTGGACACTTTCTTTTTCATTAAACCTTCGAGAATATTTTTACGTTTTTCCCGAATATGTTTAATGGTGATCCCCTGCTTACGTAAAGTCACTTTAGCAAGTGCCATATTCCGCGCAGGAAGTTCCCCTTTAAGTTTTTCCCCTTTACGATCAACACCTTCATAACTGAAGACGGGCATCATCTGTGCTTTTTTGACAGCCATGCGCTTATCCTTATTTTAAATTTTCATTTATTCACTGGTTACACGATTGACTTCCTGAAGGGAAGTCACCCCCTGCATAACCTTAATTAATCCTGAACGGCGTAAATTATTAAACCCCGATTTTTCAGATGCTGCTGCAATTTCAAGTGCATTACCATCCTCCATAATGATTTTCGAAATTTCAGGGGTCACTTTCATGACCTCATAAATACCGACACGACCTTTATAACCTTCACGGCACTCGGAACAGCCTACCGGTTGATATACCTGAAAGTCTGGATGTTTCAAATCTTCTTCGGTAAAGCCCATTTCCAGCAGGCTGGGTCCAGGAATCTCTGCCGGAATTTTACACTGAGGACATAGACGACGTGCTAAACGTTGTGCAATCACTAGGTTGACAGAAGTTGCAATGTTAAAGGAAGGAACACCCATATTGCGTAAACGGGTTAAGGTTTCTGGTGCACTGTTGGTGTGCAGGGTCGACATCACCATATGACCGGTCTGGGCCGCTTTTACGGCAATTTCAGCTGTTTCCAGATCTCGAATCTCACCGACCATGACAATATCTGGATCTTGACGTAAAAATGATTTAAGCGCAGCAGAGAAGGTTAAACCGACTTTAGCATTAACATTGACCTGATTAATCCCTTCCAGGTTAATTTCTACCGGGTCTTCAGCTGTGGAAATATTGGTATCTTCACGATTCAGAATATTCAAACCCGTATAGAGAGATACGGTTTTACCGGAACCTGTCGGACCTGTAATCAGTAGCATGCCTTGAGGTTTTTCCAGCGCTTGCATAAACAGTTCTTTTTGCTCTGGTTCATAGCCTAATGCATCAATACCCAGCATGGCACTGGATGGATCCAGAATACGCAGGACCAGTTTTTCCCCAAATAGGGTAGGTAATGAGTTAACACGGAAGTCGATGGCTTTGGTTTTTGAAAGCTTAAGTTTAATCCGGCCATCCTGAGGTAAGCGTTTTTCAGAAATATCCATCTGCGACATGACTTTTAAACGTGAGGCTAAACGTGTGGACAGCTGTAACGGCGGATTGGCAATTTGACGCAGCACGCCATCAATACGATAACGCACCCGATATGACTTTTCATACGGTTCGAAATGTAAATCCGAAGCACCCATACGAATGGCATCAATTAACAGTTTATTGATGTACTTAACGATGGGAGCTTCATCCCCTTGAGGACCATCATCTTCATCTTCTTTTTGACTTAAATCATCTTGCTCTAGATTTAGATCGATATCTTCATCAGAAAACTCAAAACTGTCCGCCTGGGTAAAGTTTTGTTCAATCAGCTGGTGTAATTTCTGGTGCTCTACAATAATCGCTTCGATATTCATCTTACTGCTGAAGCGGATCGCATCCATGGCTTCTATATTGGTGGGATTACTGGTTGCGACGTAGAGTAAATTCCCGCGTTTAAAAATGGGCAGAATACAATGTTTGCTAATGATCTTTTCATCCAGCCCTTCTCGGATAATTTGAGCAGAGTCATAGGCACTCAAATCAAAAAGAGGTTCTCCAAATTCTTGAGAAATTTTTTCTGCAATAGCCAAGGAGGAAATTTTCAATTGATCAATTAAAAAAGGCACAATATCTTGATTGGCTTTTTTTGCATTCAATATTGCACTCTGCATATTTTCGGCAGAAACTAAGCCATCTTCGACTAAACATCGAATAAAACCCGTAAATCTTGGTGAACCTTGTAATGCTGCCATGCTCTAATATGCCTGCTTAATCAATTTGTTTATAATTGGTATCATTGAATTATACTTTTGTTATATAAAAATACCATATCTTAAAATGTTGTCATCTACTTAATATCAGATAAAACTTTGAACCAGTCGTATTACAGGGTGAAGTTTTTCTTGAGCGTAAAAAAGGGGATTGCAAAAAAATAAGAATCGCATAAAAAAGCCATGTGAAAATTTTCTGAAAAATCTTGAATTCCGTGTAGAATGTGCGCGGTTTAATGAATTGTTTTTAATAGGTTACTGTATGTCGGGTTCGGCTATTACTCCTTGGGTTGTCGGCAATTGGAAAATGAACCCAATGCAGGCAGATGCAAAAGCGTTGCTGCAAGATTTTAAAAAATTATTGCAAAATAATGAAATTAAAGAACAAGATTGTTATTTGGGTATTGCACCGACCATGCTGGCTTTGAGTAGTGTTCAGACAGAATTGGCAAGTTCAGTGCGCTCTATTTATACTGTTGCACAGGATGTTTCCCGTATTGCAGGTACAGGAGCATATACCGGTGAAGTGAGTGCCGAACTGCTCAAAGATCAGCAAATTGGTTTTGTATTGATTGGTCATTCAGAACGTCGTGAGATTTTTGCTGAAACTGCCCAAATTTTGAATGAAAAAGTTAAAAATGCTTTAAATGCAGGATTAACCATTATTTATTGCGTAGGTGAAAGTCTAGAGCAGCGTGAAAATGGTCAGGCCGAGCAGGTGGTGTTGCAACAAATTTGTGATATTGCCACAGTTGTTCAGGCTGAACAGTGGAAAAATATAGTGGTGGCTTATGAACCCATTTGGGCAATTGGTACGGGTAAAACAGCTTCACCTGAAGACGCACAGGCAATGCATGCCAAAATCCGTGCAGGTTTAACCCAAATTACCCCTTTGGGTACAGGCATGGCAATTTTATATGGTGGTAGTGTTAAGCCGGAAAATGCAGTAGAGTTGGCAGCCTGTCCAGACATTAATGGTGCGCTGGTTGGTGGTGCATCTTTAAATGCAGAGTCTTTTTATAAAATTGCCCAGGCTTTTGCAAATACAAAATAATTAGGAGTTCAGCATGCATGCATTTGTGCTGGTAGTACATATTATCTTAGCCATTTTAATGATTGTATTGATTCTGGTACAACATGGTAAGGGTGCCGATGCGGGTGCATCATTTGGTGGTGGTGGAGCAGCAACCGTCTTTGGTGCTTCAGGTTCGGCTAATTTTTTAACACGTTTAACGGCAATTTTAACAGCCTTGTTTTTTGTCACCAGCCTAAGTTTAGCGGTGTTTGCTAAAAAGCAAACTACTGATGCCTATAGCTTAAAATCGGTACAAACGACTGCTCCGGCACAAAGCCAATCGACTGAAACTTCACCAGTTGCACCAAAAACTAGCGAATAAATATATTTAGTTCTTTCTTTTTGGGTCTGATCCGACTAGAATGCGTCACAGCTGCGGTGGTGGTGGAATTGGTAGACACGCTACCTTGAGGTGGTAGTGCCTTCGGGCGTGGGGGTTCAAGTCCCCCCTTCCGCACCAACTTATAATCCAGAGCATAAGTTGGTGTAAGCAGCAAATCTGTTGATGCGGGATGGAGCAGTCTGGTAGCTCGTCGGGCTCATAACCCGAAGGTCGTTGGTTCAAATCCAGCTCCCGCTACCAATCTTATTTTAGATGCAAACTAAAATAAGCACTTTGATAATTTAAGGTGAGATTAATTTTTTGTAATGTTGTTGCGGGATGGAGCAGTCTGGTAGCTCGTCGGGCTCATAACCCGAAGGTCGTTGGTTCAAATCCAGCTCCCGCTACCACTATTTGATTAGGGTGCAACTTAATCAAGCAATCACTGAACAGTTTTTGATTGAAAATGATCAGCAGATTGTATATAATTTTTGCACGTTGATGCGGGATGGAGCAGTCTGGTAGCTCGTCGGGCTCATAACCCGAAGGTCGTTGGTTCAAATCCAGCTCCCGCTACCAAGTTTCTAAAAGGCTCACAAAAAGGTGGGCCTTTTTGCACAGTGGACTTTGGTTTTTCTGTGTAAATAGGGGCGATTACGCCCTTTTTTATTGGCTATCGTGTAGTGTCCGACATTTATTGGTCAAATCGTCATGTTTCACTACTAATATAGTTGAGTTAGTCTGAACCGGTCACCGCGACCATTGAATCGCACCATAATGACGAGAGTAAATGAAGCTATCAAATAAAACTCAAGCACTCCAAGACCTAATCGCTCCTGCAGTGCAAGCATGCAATGTCGATCTTTGGGGAATTGAATTTCTTCCTCAGGGTAAACGTTCTTTATTGCGTATCTATATCGATAAAGCAGATGAAAATAACGAACAACCTGTCATGAATGAAGATGGCGAGCTTGAACAGGGTCGAGGTATAGGCGTACAAGACTGTGTTCGCGTAACACAGCAAGTGGGTGCTATGCTTGATGTACATGATCCAATTTCTGGTGAGTATTCACTTGAAGTTTCTTCTCCGGGTTGGGACCGTCCATTTTTCCAGCTTGAACAGATGGCTGGTTATATCGGACAAACCGTTGCGCTGCGTCTGATCAGTGCTGTAGATAACCGTCGTAAATTTCAAGCCAAACTGATTGCTGTTGATCTTGAAAATGAACTTATTCAAGTGGAAGTTGAAAAGCAACAAATCCTTGAAATTGATAGTCATAATATCGACAAAGCAAATTTGATTTACCAAGATTAATTTATCCAAATAAATAAGAATCTGAACGAATAGGTGACTTATGGCACGTGAAATTCTTACCGTAGTAGAAACGGTTAGTAACGAAAAAGGTGTACCTCGTGAAGCGATCTTTGAAGCGCTAGAACAAGCGCTTGTTGCTGCGACTAAAAAGAAATTTTATGAAGGCACAAACTCGGAAGAAGCACGTTTACGTGTGGAAATCGATCGTAAAACAGGTGATTACCGTACTTTCCGTCAATGGGAAGTGGTGGCTGATGAAGATCACGAAATGCCGGCATGTCAGGATGCAATTTCGGATGTGGATCCTGCCAAATGGTCTATTGGTGACATTCGTGAACTCGAAGTGGAATCGATCGACTTCGGCCGAATTGCTGCGCAAATTGCCAAACAGGTGATTGTGCAAAAAATTCGTGAAGCTGAACGTGCTCTGGTTGCTGATGCCTATGAATCTAAAGTCGGTGAACTCATCTACGGTGAAGTGAAAAAGCAAACCAAAGATGGCTTTATTATTGACTTGGGTGACAATGCGGAAGCTTATCTTGCCCGTGAAGAGATGATTCCTAAAGAAATTCTTCGTCCGAAGCAACGTGTAAACGCGATTTTATATAGCGTGAACCGTGAAGGTCGCGGTGCACAACTGTTATTGTCACGTGCACGTCCTGAAATGCTGATTGCATTGATGAAAAAAGAAATTCCTGAAATTTCTGAAGAAATCATCGAAATTAAAGCAGCTGCACGCCAGCCGGGTGTTCGTGCTAAAATTGCTGTGAAAACCAACGATCACCGTATTGATCCTGTAGGTGCATGTATTGGTATGCGTGGTACACGTATCCAGGCTGTACAGTCAGAACTCAATGGTGAACGTATTGATGTGGTGGTGTGGTCTGATGATCCGGCACAGTACATTGCTAGTGCGCTAGAACCTGCAGATGTATCCAGTATTGTGATTGATGAAGATGTTCACAGTGCAGATATCATTTTTGCGGCGAGCGATCAGTTGGCACGTGCTATTGGTTCACAAGGTCAAAATGTCCGTTTAGCCTCTGAATTGACTGGCTACAAATTGGATATGATGCTCGAAGAGGAATTCTACGCACGTCAACAAAATGAAGCTCAACAATATCTCGACATGTTTGTCACCCGTCTGGATATTGAAGAAGACTTGGCAATGGCTTTGGTTGAAATGGGCTTTACTTCTTTGGAAGAAATTGCTTATGTTCCAGCTGAAACATTTGATGAAATCGAACTGGATGCTGAAACAGTTGAATTATTGCAAAGCCGTGCGAAGGAAATTACCTTGGCTGATGCATTGAAACAACAAGAAAACATTCAAGAACCAAGTGCTGAACTTGTGGCAATGCAAGGGATGACACAGGAAATCGCATATGCCCTTGCGGCTCGCGGTGTGGTGACTGTAGATGATTTAGCTGACCAAGCCACTGACGATATTGAAGATATTGAAGGTTTAGGTACGGAAAAAGCGGGTCAACTTATTATGAAAGCGCGCGAATCATGGTTTAACTAGGAGGAAATATATGACGGACAAGTCGATTAAAGAGTTGGCTCTCAGCGTGGATCGCCCCGTTGAGAAGCTCCTAGAGCAGGTTCGTGACGCAGGTTTACCCCAACGTAAAGCTGAAGATATTATTTCCACTGAACAACAAAATACCCTCGTTAACCATTTGAAGAAAGTTCATGGTCAGGACGATGGGAATGCAGGAAAAATCACGTTGAAACGTAAAACAACCAGTACTGCTAAAGTGGCCAGTACATCAGGTAAGGCGAAAACAATTAATGTAGAAGTTCGTAAGAAGCATACATTTGTTAAGCCAGATCCGGAACAGATTAAAGCTGAAGCTTTAGCGAAGGCACAAGCCGAACAGAAT
This sequence comes from Acinetobacter sp. YH01018, assembly GCF_013420295.1. Lineage (NCBI taxonomy): Bacteria > Pseudomonadati > Pseudomonadota > Gammaproteobacteria > Moraxellales > Moraxellaceae > Acinetobacter > Acinetobacter sp. YH01018. Next base: position 49,811 of record NZ_VOYL01000004.1, on the reverse strand, counting down.
TCGCGTGAAGTTGAGCAAAAGCCAGCAGCGAAAGCTGAAGAACCTAAGCAACAACCTGAATCTAAAGCAAAACAGGCTTTAGAAGCAATGCGTGCAGCAGCGAAGCAAGAAACTGCGAAGCAAGAAGTACCAAAAGCAGCGGTTGTGGTAAAACGCAAGTCAAACAACAAGCCGATTGTAAAACAGCCGGTTAAAGTGACTGAAACACCAGAACAGAAGAAAGCACGTGAAGCACAAGCTGCACAGTTAAAAGCAGTTGAAGAAGCAGCACGTCGTAAATCGGCTGAAGAAGCACAACAACGTACGCTTGAACAAATGCGTCAAATGGCTTCCAAGTATTCTTCTGAAGATGCCACGGCAACAATTCGTGTGATTGATGATTCTCCACTGGCTGCCGGTCTGGTTGGTCAGGCGTATGAAGATTCTTTTGCGAAAGAAGACCGTGAAATTAAACGTGGTGGCAATACCACCAATGCGCGTGCACCGAAAAAAGGTGGCCGTCGTGGCGAAGAGCAATCTTTCCGTGATAACTCGCATAAACGCGGTTTAAAATCAAGTCAGGCGAACAAGCATGGCTTTGAAAAACCAGTTAAAAAACAAATTTATGATGTTGAAATCGGCTCAACCATCATCGTAGCTGACTTAGCTGCGAAAATGGCAGTGAAGGTGCGTGAAGTTATCAAGGCACTCATGAAAATGGGTGAATTGGTTACTCAGAATCAGGCGATTGATCAAGAGATTGCAGCGCTTGTGGTGGAAGAAATGGGTCATAACCCAGTTCTAGTTTCTGATACTCAGGCTGAAGACAACTTGCTTGAAGCAGCTGAAGAAGCACGTGGTGCTCAAACGACTCGTGCTCCTGTCGTAACCATCATGGGCCACGTTGACCATGGTAAAACATCGCTGCTTGACCGTATCCGTCGTACCAAAGTGGCTGCAGGCGAAGCGGGTGGTATTACCCAGCATATCGGTGCTTATCACGTTAAAACGGATAAAGGCATTATCACTTTCTTGGATACCCCGGGACACGCAGCGTTTACCGCAATGCGTTCACGTGGTGCGAAAGCGACTGATATCGTGGTGCTGGTTGTTGCAGCGGATGATGGTGTAATGCCACAAACTGCGGAAGCGATTGACCATGCACGTGCTGCTGGTACGCCAATCATTGTTGCAATTAACAAGATGGATAAAGAGTCTGCCGATCCTGACCGTGTATTGAATGAATTGACCACGAAACAGATCGTACCTGAACAATGGGGCGGTGATGTACCTGTTGCCATGGTTTCAGCACACTCAGGTCAAGGTATTGATGAACTTCTAGACCTGATTTCAATTCAAGCAGAATTGCTAGAGTTGAAAGCATCTGAAGAAGGTGCTGCTCAAGGTGTGGTCATTGAAGCACGTGTAGACAACAGCCGTGGTGCGGTAACGTCTATCTTGGTTCAAAACGGTACATTGAATGTAGGTGATCTTGTCCTTGCAGGTTCATCTTACGGTCGCGTTCGTGCGATGGTGGATGAAAATGGTCAACGTATCAAATCTGCGGGTCCATCAATTCCTGTAGAGATCTTGGGTCTTCCGGAAGCACCAATGGCCGGTGACGAAGTTCTTGTTGTGAATGACGAGAAAAAAGCACGTGAAGTTGCCGATGCGCGTATGGATCGTGAACGTCAAAAACGTCTTGAACGTCAATCTGCAATGCGTCTTGAGAACATAATGGCATCGATGGGCAAGAAAGATGTGCCTATCGTGAACGTTGTACTCAAAACTGACGTGCGCGGTACTTTGGAAGCATTACACGTGGCACTTGCCGAACTGGCAACTGATGAAGTGAAAGTACGTATTATTGGTTCAGGTGTCGGTGCAATCACTGAGTCTGACGTAACGCTGGCTGAATCTTCTGAAGCGGTATTGCTTGGCTTTAACGTTCGTGCCGACAATACTGCGCGTCAAAAAGCCGATGAAGACGGTATCGACATTCGTTACTACAGCATCATCTATCAATTGATTGATGACGTGAAAGCAGCAATGAGCGGTAAACTTGCTCCTGAACACCGTGAAACAATTCTGGGTGTGGCTGAAGTGCGTGAAGTGTTCCACTCAAGCAAATTCGGTGCGGCTGCAGGTTGTATGGTACTTGAAGGTGTATTGCACCGTAATAAACCAATCCGTATTCTTCGTGATGACGTGGTGGTGTTCCAAGGTGAGCTTGAATCTCTTCGTCGCTATAAAGAAGTGGTGGAAGAAGTTCGTGCCGGTATGGAATGTGGTCTTGCAGTGAAAGGCTATAAAGACATCAAAGCACAAGACAAGATCGAAGTGTATGATGTTCAATTGATTAAACGGAGTCTTTAATGGCGGGTAGTCAACGTCTGAAGCGTATGGCCGATTCAGTTCAGCGCGAGTTGTCTGAACTGATTCGCCAAGAGCTGAAAGATCCACGCCTGGGTGGTCTGGTGACCATCTCTGCGGTGAAAGTTAGCCCAGATTTAGGATATGCCGAAGTTTATGTGACCGTGATGGGGCGTGAGCTGGGCGATGAGCAAAGTGAAGCGGCAAACAAGGAAACGTTAGATGTCTTGAATAAGGCATCCGGTTTCCTGCGTCACGAACTCAGTCGTCGTATCAAGACACGTATAACGCCTCGCTTGCGTTTCCATTACGACAAAACCAACGCGTATGGCAACTATATGTTTGGTCTGATTGCAGAAGCAGTGAAGGATTTACCTCCAGCTGATGATGCAAAAAAAGATGATGAATAATCGCTAAAAAGAAAAGCCACCTTCGGGTGGCTTTTTTGTGGCTGAAAATTCTGCTCAGAAGAATAAATTTGTGTAAAACGGTATAAAATTTTAAGTTAAGTTTAGAACAACAAGAACGGTTTTAGCTGACATCATTATGTGAATCATTTTCTGTTTTGGGATTGCGACGCCGGGTACGCTGCCAGGGTAAGGGACGTTCAAGTGCTTCAGGTACTTCACCACTGGTTGAGCGTAAACGTAAATGCAGTGCTGCCTGTGCCATAAGATTTGCAGACACGGGTGCAGTAATGAATGCCAGCAAAGTCAATAACAGTTCGGCAAAACCAACGCGTCCCTGAAAGGCTGAAAAGATCATGGCAGCAATCAGGAAACTGCCCAGACCCAGGGTACTGGATTTGGTCGGCGCATGCAGGCGCATAAATAAATCGGGCAGACGAACCATCCCAATGCCGCCCACCAGCATGAAGAATGAGCCAATCAACAAAAAAATTGAGACCAGGATTTCCATGAGAAGTTGCATCGCTGTTGCTCCTAGTCGACCACATGGCCAGTGGTAAAGTAGCGTGCCAGCGCTGCGGTAGACACAAATCCAAGCATGGCAACCAATAAGGCACCTTCAAATAAGGAGGTACTTGCCCAGTAGATACCCAGAATGACCACCAGACAGGTCGCATTCAGAAACAGGGTATCCAGTGCTAAAAGCCGGTCCACGATGGAAGGGCCGATTACCATACGGATCAGGCAAAGAAACATGGAAATGGTGATTGCGACCATACACAGACCAAGTGCATAAGGCAAAATACTCATGAATCTTCTCCTAATTCCACATCAAAAATTTCGATCAGTGCTTTTTCATAACGATTTTTAATTTCGATAATATCGATCTCGGCATTATCAGTACTCAGGGCGTGAACCAGAATATCACCACGATCGTGATCGATCCCTGCGGTCACGGTACCCGGCGTGGTGGTAATAATCAGGGCCAGTAAAACATTGACCTGTTCATGCTGGGTTTCCAGAGGCACACGAAACCATTTCGGATGCAGTTTATGGGTGGGACCAAGCACCTGTTTGGCTACTTTAATATTACAAACAATAATGTCCCATAACACCACAAAGAATAATTTTATGGCCAGAATCCAGTGAATATTTGGGGTGTTGCCAATAAACGGTTTGACTAGATATGGAATGGCAATGCCCAGCAATAAAGCCATCAGCAAGGTTGCCAGATCCAGACTATGCGCCAGCATGATCCAGCTTAAGGCCACAATCACGGAGACGAAGGGATGCGGCAGCCAGCGGTCCAAAAACGATGTTTTTTGCATGTTTAAGGCTCCATAGGCTTGAGTTTGGCATCATCCGGATCAGTGGCTTGCTGGTCTTGCTGCTGTCTGATCTGGCGTTGTTTATATTCTGAAATGTGCTCACCTTCTAAAGTCTTTTTCGAGATGATATACGGAATCAGATGTGCATTTGGATCGACGGTTTCACCGCCATATTTGGTTTCAGGTAAATTTTCAGGATTATAAGGCTGTACGCTAATCACCTGATTCAGGTCATCTTTGTGTAAAATGACATCTTCATACACAGCATTATTCTGGATCTGTTCAGCCGTTTTAAACATGTATTGCTGAATCGGATTTGCGCAAACCATATAGAGTACCAAGCCTGACAACAGCAAATAAATGGTTTTGTCATTGCGTATCGGGGCATGATTGGGTATGGCTTGATATGCTTTAAATGCTTCGGTTTCCGCTTGATCTTCAGGTTTGCTGGCACGCCAGAACAGAATGAATCCCACCCGGGTAAAGGCAATAATGCTGAGTAAACTCACCAGTAGCACCACCGCAATAATTACACCCTGATAAGGGGAATGTGAAGTCGCCTGCAAGATAAAAACCTTGCCTAAAAAGCCGCTAAAAGGCGGTAAACCCGCCATCATCAAGGCAATGAAAAAGAAGGTCAATGACACTGCTTTGTGCTGTTTCATTTTCGGAGCGATGTTGAAATGATCTTTGAATGTACTGCGCTGTGAGGTAATCCAGCCACAAAGCAGATAAAAGGCAGCGCCAATAATGGTGCTATGCACCAGATAGTACAGTCCTGCAGCCCAGGCCAAAGTATTAAATAATGAAATGGCAATCAGCAGCGTGCCAATCGAAGATAAAATCATAAAGCCGACAAAACGGCGTAAACGCTCCGCGCCAATGGCACCAATCACGCCATAAATCGAGGTGACCAAACCGATCGGAAGTAACCAGTTTGCCAGAATATCCTGACTGAAATCATCATCAAAAATCGTGCCATTGACTCGAAGAATGGCATAGATCCCCACTTTGGTCATAATGGTGAAAATGGCAGCGACCGGAGTGGTGGCTACGGCATAGGTTTTCGGTAGCCAAAAACCGACTGGTAACATTGCAGCCTTGATGCCAAAGACCACAAATAACAACAAGCCGCCTGCAACGGCCAGGATATGCTGATCTGGTTCTAGCAGCGGGATTAAACGTGCAATATCGGTCATGTTTAAACTGCCGATACTGCCGTAGATCATGCCTAGACCAATCAGGAACAGTGCAGAGGCCAACAGGTTTATAGTGACGTAGTGAATACCGAGTTGAAAACGGGCCTTGCCTTGTCCGTGTAGCAGCAGGACATAAGAGGCCATCAACAGGATTTCAAAGAATACGAATAAATTAAATAAATCCCCGGTCAGGAATGCACCGCACAAGCCCATGAGCAAAAAATGGAACATGGCATGGAAATAACGCCCTTGAGTATCCCATGCATGACTGGCAAACCATAAGATGGGTGTAGCCAGAGCGTAGGTCAGCACCAGCATCAGTGCGGAAAGCTGATCCAGAACCAGCACAATACCGAACGGGGCAGCCCATTCACCGAGGTTATAGGTACTGATTTGTCCGCTGCTGGCGAAGATTAAATACACGATGGCAGTGCTTAAGCCCAGGATTGACGAGACATAACTAATGCCACGACGCCAAGGTTGTCGCCAGTCGTGTGCTAATGAACCTTTGCCGGGATTGCCCAAAAGAACCAGTAAGAAACCGGTAAATGCCGGAATTAAAATGCTAAATATTGGGGTGTGTTCAGTCCAGAACTGGATGAATGCATTCATTAAGGCTCATCCTCGCGCGGGTCAATCGGGGTGATTTCTTCTTTTGAGTCGACATGGTCGGTACCGCTTTCATAACGGCTGCGTAAAGCCAGCTGGACAATAAAGGCCGTAGTGGCAAAACCGATCACAATGGCTGTCAAGACTAGCGCTTGAGGTAAAGGATCGGTCACTTTGCTGGTTTCAGTCAGTATAGCCGGGGCATTGACCTGAATCCGTCCCATGGCAAACAGGAACAGATTGACCGCATAGCCAATCATGGCCAGTCCTAAAACCACGGGAAAAGTACGTGCACGCAAGATCAGATAAATTCCCGTGGCAACCAGTAAACCAATGGCAGAGGCAACTAAAAACTCTAGACTAATCATTTTATTCCCCCTTCAATACTGGACCAGACATGCTGGAGTGGCGTGAGTCACCCAGGACGGAAATCATCAACATGGTGGCACCCACGACGGTGACATAGACCCCGACATCAAATAATGCAGCGGATGCCAAATGGATATCACCTAACAGGGGTGGAGCGATATGCACATGGGCACTGGTCAGGAATGGACGTCCCCAGAACCAGGCAGCGAGTCCGGTCAGTCCTGCAATGCTTAGACCTGAACCAATCCAGATTTCATATAAGCGGCCGGATTTGGCTCTGAGCATCTGTTCAGCCTGGTCTTGTCCTAAGGCAATGTACTGGATCACCAGGGCCAAAGCGGTAATCAGACCGGCAATAAAACCACCACCGGGCAAGTTGTGGCCACGCAGGAAGATATACAGGCTCACCACCAGCGCCAGAGGCAATACCCAGGATGCAGTAATACGAAACATCAGCGGAGAGGGATTAAAGCGGTAGGTCAGGCCCTGGGTAATGGTGGTGCCGTGCGCACGCATGCCATCCATTAAACACAGTGCGCCAATTGCAGCAATACCCAGTACGGTAATCTCCCCAAAGGTATCGAAACCACGGAAGTCGACCAGAATTACGTTGACCACATTGGAACCGCCACCGAGTGGCAGTGACTGCTGCAGAAAGAACCATGAAATCGAGTTGTGGTCACGGGTCAGCATTAGCCATGTAATCCAGCCAATCCCCAGACCACCACCCATGGCAATCAGGGCATCGCGCCAGCGCCGTGACACACTGGACTCATAAGGAGTGAGTTGTGGTAGTAAGGACAGGCTCATCAGCAGCAATACCGTAGTGACTACATCTACCGTGATTTGAGTCAATGCCAGATCAGGTGCAGACAAGGTCACAAACACTAGGGTCACGACAAGTCCGACAGCACCGCTAATCAGCACGGCCTTAATCCGTTCATGGTGAAACCACAGCATCATCCAGCAGGCTGAGAACAAGAGCAGCCACAACACAATGGCAATTGCTGGCGCATGGATGAGTTCACGTGTACCAGTGGTCAGGCCTTGATTGATAAAGGGCATAGTCAGCAAAGCACCACTAAACAGTACAATCCACATCAGATAGCTTTGCAGTGAACCATTTTCAGTTTGCCGTTTGAACTTGCGTGAACTCAGTAACAGATGTTTTAAAAATAAATCAAACAGCACTCTACCCTGGAATTTGCCCAAGATAGGATCAAGATCAATTTCCCGAATGCGACCGCCTTTGGCCAAAGCAAAATAGAAAATGATCCCGCCCAGCAGTGCCACAATACTCATCACTAAAGGCAGGTTAAAACCATGCCAGATGGCTAAATGGCTACCGGCAAAGTCAGACACTTGAGTGCTGGCACGTGCAGTTGCATTGACAATGTTTTCCACCAGCAGCGCAGGTACAAGGCCGACCAGAATACATAAAACCGCCAGCAGTATGGCGGGTATACGCATGCCCAGCGGCGGCTCATGTGCTTGCCGGTTCGGGACCCCTGCACCAATTGGACCATCAAAAAATACCCCATGCACTAAACGGACCGAATAAGCCACGGCAAAAATTCCGGCCAGGGTTGCCAGAATGGCAGAAACAATAAGCACAGGACCTGAAAGACTGGCCAATAGTTCAGTAAAGAACATTTCCTTCGACAGGAAGCCATTGGTCAGTGGCACACCGGCCATAGAGGCGGCGGTGATCATGGTCAGGGTGGCAGTAAAGGGCAGGAGTTGCCAGATCCCACTAAGTTTACGCAAATCACGGGTTCCGGTTTCATGGTCAATGATCCCGGCAATCATGAACAAAGCCGCTTTAAAGGTGGCATGGTTAATAATATGGAAAATGGCAGCAGCAATTGCCAGTGGTGAACCTAATCCCAGTAAGCACACAATCAAGCCTAAATGACTGATGGTGGAGTAAGCCAATAAGCCTTTTAAGTCTTCCTTGAAAATGGCAAAGAAGGCAGCCATACATAAGGTGAACAAGCCCACGAAAGTCACGATATTGTGATACAGCGCTGCACCGACAAAAATTGGCGTAAAACGTGCCAGCAGGAAAATTCCGGCTTTGACCATGGTGGCAGAGTGCAAATAGGCTGAAACTGGCGTCGGAGCTGCCATGGCATTCGGCAGCCAGAAGTGAAACGGAAACTGTGCACTTTTAGTAAAGGCACCCAGTAAAATCAGCAGCAAGCTTGGAACAAATAATGAGTGACTTTGAATTTGATCCTTCATCGTCAAAATCTGGTCAATCTGATAGGTTCCGGTGATTTGGCCGAGCAGAATGAAACCGCCCAGCATGGCCAGACCGCCCATGCCGGTAATGGTCAGAGCCATACGTGAACCGCGCTGTGCCGCTTCGTAATTGCTCCAGTAACCGACCAGCAGAAAGGAGGAAATACTGGTCAGTTCCCAAAAAATAAGCAGTAAAATTAAATTGTTAGAAAGTGATATCCCGAGCATGGAGGCCATGAACAGCATCAGCAGAAGATAGAGTTTGCTCAGAGAATTTCTAGGATTTAAATAATAATAGGCATAAATATAAATGAGCGTTCCGATCCCGCTAATCAGCAAGCAAAACAACAGGCCTAAGGCATCCAGACGAAAGCTTAAGTCAATGCCTAACTGGGGTAACCAGGCCCAGGTTTGTGTGATGGTTACGCCATTAAACACATCTTTGGCTTCCAGCAGTAACAGGGTCAGACTACTCAGGCTGACCCCTAAGGCGGCTAAAGCCGTTAGCCCGCGTGAAAATTTCAGCCACGAGACAAGGGTTGTGCCTAGTACTAACGGTAGCAAAATAATAATCGGTAGCACACTCATATCCAAAGTCGTGAGTTAGGCTATAAACACCTAAGCGTGAATCTTATCTTCCAACGATTACAGGAATGCAAAGAACAATCCAAACTTCTCAATCTTGAAAGCCGGTTTGAGTTAAAAAATGAAAAACAAGCTGTGTTGCGCAACCTGTAAAAAAGTCATAGTAGAATCGGATTTTACTATTAAACTTTAAATATACATGATCTTATTGCATGAGTAAAACAACATCAATTATTTTTGCGCGCACACTTGGGTTTGTTAACATTTCATAAATACTTGCCTGACTTATTATACGCCCCTGCATGCTTGAGGGGCGTAGCGTGTTTAGCCAGATACAATGCTAAACAGGATTTTTTAAAGAGATACTGAGTATTTTCGAATACCATTCAAATTGTTGTGTCATGAGATAGGATGAGAGGAAGAGGTGTCATCCTGCTGTTGCATTAAGTGCAATAATTCTGTTTGTTGTTCGGGTGTTAAATATTGCTGGATCTGCTCTAACAGGCTTTGTGGGGTCATGCTTTCTGATTCAGGCTCAGTTAAGGCATCGGCTTCAATCACTTCCTCATTAAACACCAGATTTTCATAAATCGTGTCAAACTTTTCCTGTAACGGCTGTAGCTGCATATCAAACAGCTGTTTATGCTCCAGTTTTAAACATTGATATTCAGCTGCATGTTCCAATAATTCAGTGCGGTTGCCAGTGGCAATAATTTGCAGGCGCGGAAAAGCCTGATGCAGGCGCTGCAAAATCACTTGCGAGGTATTTTGATCCAGCTGGTGATCAATGGCATCAATCAGCAAAATGCCGTCACCTTCCAGACAGGGATATAAACTTTTGGGATTGAGCAGGCACAAACGCCGTACAATATCTCCCATCAGGGCGATCCAGTTTTTAACACTGTTGGAAAGTTGCTGATAGAGCATGATTTTTCCCGCATAACTCACCATCAGTTGCAATTTAGGCTGATACTGCACATAAATGTCTTCAAAATTGGGAAGAACGGTGCTCAAAGCCTGTTTTAAAGCGTCCAGACTCGGCGCATTCATTTGCTTTTGGGCATTGACCAATTGCTGTAAAAAATCTTTGTCTTTATTTTTCTGGATGGACGAATTGGTAATGAGCTGTTGAAACAGCTGCGCAATCTGAGCATTTTCAATATCGCTGATTTCACGAAACCATTCAAAGAAACGGCTAAAGGTGGTATAGGGAATGCTGGAAATTTCATAGGCATGTGAAGTCTGAAACACCACAGGATTATTTTTGCTCTGAATATTCATTTCATGGACAAAACGTTCTGCCGGATAATAGGCAATTAAGGGCAAGCCTTGCTGCTGATCGTGCTTCAGCGCGTTATGATAGAGTTCCACCAGATTGTCTAATTGCTGGGTTTCGGCTTTGCTGGTGCCAATGCCATGACTATTTAAAGTTTTATAAATCTGCCAGTCACACGTCGTCAGGGGCTTGTCTCCAGCTTCGCTAGAGGCATTTAAAGTCCCAATATCTGGAGGAATCTGAACCCGAATATCAATTTTGGATTGCAGGCGGGTAAACATGATGTCCTGGTCCTGCATGACCACACCGGCAGCACGCGAGTCTTTATAACGGGATGCAAACCAGGTGAGTGCCTGATAGGTGAATTTTAAAATGCCGGTTTTACCGGAGCTTTGATCGCCCAAAATCAGGGTGATGGGTTTGTCATTAAATTTCAGCTTGAGATCGGCAAAATGAAGTGCATGTTTGAGTTGAATGGAGTCAATTTTCATAAAACACCTGCCTTGCAGCTAAAGCGAAACTTATTCTCCCACAGCTTTCCGCAGCGAGACCGGCATTTGCTTTTTCAGCTGTTGCAGCAAATCGTAAATGTGGTGAATATTTAAATTTACTTTAGCACGTGTACAAGCCACGTAAAGCAATCGTAACTCTTCGTCACTAATTTTATGGTCTTTTTCATTGACTTTAAACTGATAGTCATCTTCGATATGCACACGGTCCCATTCCAGGCCTTTGGCTTTGTGTGCGGTCGAAATAATGTAGTCGGCCTGTTCAATCGGGGTGATTTTGGCCAGCGCCCGTTTTAATGGATCGGTGCCGTGATCATCCACCAGTTTCACCAGTGGTTTAATGTCACTGCCATCATTAGTTTCACAGTATTCATGCACATCATGCCAGGAATTAAACCAAGCCAGTTCGGGTACATCGGTGACACGGCGGCCCTGTTTCAGCATACTGGCTGCATCAACAAAACGGTTTAGTCTGACATGATCGGCCTGCAAACTGACCTTGTCACCATGCACCAGTCCTGAAAGCAGCAATTCCATCGCGCGGGCATTGGTACGGCACAAAATTGCATCGCGCTGTTTGGTATGCGGTTTATTCACCACTTTGGAATTCAGTAACGGGTTGCCGAGCAAGGGCACGGTTTCGTTTAATGCACCTAAAATGGCGTTGGCATTTAAGGCAATCTCTTCACCAAAACGGAACGAGGTGGTCAGGCGCGATTCAGGCAGCGGTAGCTGTTGCATGGCATTGACCGCACCACGCCAAGCATAAATTTGTTGATGGGCATCGCCGACATAAATGACCTGGGTATTTCTTTGACGCAGCAAAATTCCGAGCATAAGCGGGTCGGCATCTTGTGCTTCATCAAACAATACATAGTCTGCAGGAATATTCGGTTCAGACAAGGCCCAAAGCTTTAGATAAATATCATGCCCAATACCGGCCTGATGATTGGGATCAATCGATTCTAACCAGCGCCGTTCAATGGCCGGATAAAGATGCTTCTGCAATTCTTCAATATCGTCTGGATGCAACCAGCTCGGTGCCTGCAGATGTCGCGGTGCCGGATACTGCGAACTGGTTGAGCAGAAATAGCTGACGGCATTGGCTACCAGACTGGCGAGACGTGACGGCATCATGACATATTTTTCATAACGGCCGCCCATCATTCGGCGCAGGGTAATCGGTTGTAGCCGGTATTCCTTGGCAATAAAGCTCGGACTTAAACGCGGCAAGCGCAGTTTGTCGGTGACACCGCGTGGCACACTGCGAAAAGCCAGCGAGTGAAAGGTCCGGCAGTCGACATTGCGATGAAATTTACTTTGTGCTTCTGCTGCAATGGCTTTGTTAAATGCCAGATACATGCCACGGCGCTCGGGCATGGCATCACTGATCATTTGCAGGGTAGTGGTTTTACCTGTGCCAGCATAGGCAATCACTTTGAAGGAATTGCCTAGACGTGCATTATCTATAGCAAGCGCTTGCTCATAGGTGGGATTAGGCTTTTTAGATACTGACACGGTAAAGACTGAATTAATGCTGACGATTGGCTTTTTCCACCAGGCCAGACAGGCCTTGGCGACGCGCCAGCTCGTTTAATACCAGTTGTGGGTCGAGGTCGAAATAACCCAGCATCACAATGGTGTGGAACCATAAATCGGCAACTTCGTAAATCAGGTCGTTTTTATTGTCTGTATTGGCTTCAGATTTAAAATCTTTGGCTGCGATGATGGTTTCAACGCTTTCTTCACCGACTTTTTCCAGAATTTTGTTCAAGCCTTTGTGATACAGTTTGGCGACATAAGATGAATCCGGGTCGGCTTTCTTGCGCTCTGCCATCATCTGGCCCAAATAATCCAGAACTTCGACCTCTTCAGACTGGGCAGTCGAGGCATTCATGGCCAGAGTATGTGGATTGGTTGATTTTTCAGCATAAATCTGGCTTGGATCTTTCAACTGTGCATCGACAATTTCCCAGCCATTTGCGGTCAATTTGCGATAAAAACATGATTCACGACCAGTGTGACAGGCAATACCGCCGTGCTGTTCAATCTGCAACACAATCACGTCGGCATCACAGTCCAGACGGATTTCATGCACAGTCTGGAAATGACCGGATTCTTCACCTTTGTGCCATAACTTGTTGCGTGAACGGGAGAAATATACGGCCTGATTTTTCTCGGCAGTGAGTGCCAAAGCCTCACGGTTCATCCAGGCCACCATCAGGACACGTCCGCTTTGATGATGCTGGGCAATGGCAGGGATCAGACCTTGTTCGTTAAATTTTACTTCATCGAGCCATTGCGCGTTGTTCATGAGAATTTCACCAAAAATATGTTCAAAATGGAAAACAGCGAATCAAAATCGCAGCTGTATAGTGTACGTGATTAGCGACTGTTTGAGAAAAAAATATACGTATGAACCTTTTGATTTCTGATTCAAACGGTTCAGATGCTTTATTCACCAAGAATTTTATAATATTCCAAGCATAGGAAAATAAACTGATTCACTTAATCAAGCGCCTATAGTTTTTCCTCTACTTGATTTTATAAATCCTGCATCAGCTGCGGAAAATTCTGTTTTTCCACCATTTCCAAAAACTCATCCCCCATGCGCTGGCTTTCTGCTATCGACTGATTCCACATTTGAATCCGCTGTTTCTGGTCCAGCCCTTTTAAAGTGAAATCTTTACGATCCGGCAAACGACCGAGTGGTAGGGACTGTAAATATTCGATTGAGGGGGAAAGCAATAAGGTGCGTGCCTGATTTTCCGGATTAGCCTTGCGCTTTTTCAACATTTTGTCAAACCAGCCCGGAGTAATGCTGTCGCTAAAATGCGGATATAGCACAATGCCTTGGCTCTGAAACGGCAGATCAAGGTGATAATCAATTAAACCGCCATCACGGTAACTGCCTTTCGGTGCATCGGGAATATCGCGGATTGCCGCCATCACTCCAGGGATAGACGCAGAAGCCATCAGCCAGGAGGTGACATTGCTGAGATTTAAAGGCTGATAATGCGTGGTAAAATCATCATCGACTTTAAATTGTGTCCCCATTTCCGGTTGGCTGATTACCCTTTGCATAAACAGACGGTTGTGCTTACGTGCCACGGCATTACTGCCAATAATGCCGGCAACCGATGCCAGTAAAGGCAGGGATCTGTCACTCTGGAAAATGTGCTGGGCTTTGACCGAGATGACGGTCAGATGATAGTCCGGATGCTCAACCAGCTGCTGTTCTTTGCCTTGCACCAGATCGAGCAGCATGTTATGGCAAATTTGCCCCACTTCCTGCCGTGACATTTTTTTATGGAAATGCAGGTTGGTATAAAGCTCCGCAAGGCGTTCGGTGCCTTCCTTCGCACCCCATGCAGCAATACTGGCAAAGCGCCAGCTACCGATGGATGAACCAATTAAGGTTCTGCGCCGTGGCGCTTGTGCCAGGAAATCGCCAAAAATGGCTTGATCGAGGCCTTGAATGCCAAGGCCTTTGGGGCCACCTGCTGCACCGGGAACAATATCGACAAAATTCGCCTGCAAACCTTCTTTTTCAATGAGTTGGCGTGCCAACCGGCCAGCACGGACATTTAGAGAAGAAGGGCGTTTTTGCAAGATTTGCATCATGATCTATCATTCAATCTACAGGTGTACTGTTATTCTAATCTGTCTGGGGTACGCAACAATGGCGAGATCATTCAGTGAATGACTGATGAGTCAGTAAAAATAAAAATCCGCATCTTACGTAAAGCTGCGGATCGATAAACGGTTTTTTAAAAGGATTTTAAGCCTAGAACATACGGATATTGAGCCCTAAAGAAGCCAGTCCATAACGTTTATCTAGGCGTGATGCCGTGACCCCGTTATAGAGAAAGGGAATATTGCCAACAAAGTTGTTCTGATAGATTTCACCCTGCAAGAAAGCAGTGATCTGTGGAGTGAAATCGTAGCTGAATTTTACGCCAAGTGTATGGTTGTCTTTAATCGCGGTATTACCAAAATTACTCACGCGATCATCAATATCGTTACGCCATAAACGCTGATATTGATAGGCAATTTGGCTTTCAAACTGTTTATAGCGCCAGTTCCATGAGCCGCCTAGGCCTGCATAATAACTATCGTAATTCAGGTCTTTCTCGATATCAAAACCAAACTCGTTGGCATTACCTTGAATGTTCAACTCATTGATAGTAATACCATCTTTTGAGCAAGGCTGAGCCAACTGTGCATTATATTGATTACTGTCATTGACTGAGATGTCCATTAAGCAGCCTGCCAGCTTAGCCTGAAGGTCAACATTGCTGACTTTTACTTTGCTATAACCTACACTGGCAAAAGCATTGAGCTGGTTCATCGGATCAAGTTTACGCGAGAAGATGGCATCGAGCTGTAGCTGAAGGTCTTCTGGGCTGTGTACCTGAACCTGATTAAAGGTTTGCTGATTCACCAAGGTTGGACTGGATTTAGATAGGGTATCTGCAGTATTACCCCAGAGGCTGGCACGGAAACTTAATGCATCGCGCTTTTTCAGCTGTAGTTCCGGCGTGTAACGTAAGGCGAGCAAGGCACTGTCAATTTTGTTGCTATCCTGACGGTATTCAATTTCACGTTGCCAGTAGCTTGCTTCAATGGACCACTGGGGATTTAGTTCATACTGACCAGACAAATGAAAACCTTGGTAATCTCCAGCTGAGCTATCACTGACCCCTTCGCTTTCACGCATATTAAATATATCAATGCTGTCATTGACTGCGTCCACGGCAAGATCTATTTGCAGTGTAGAAGCAGGAGCATTAAAGTTTTTTGCATTTAGATACGGATCATTCGGAGCAGCGTAAGCAATAGCAGTACCACCTAAAAATAATCCCAGAATGGCAGATATTTTCTTCATATTTTTTCCAGATGATAAAAAAGAGCTGCTTTGCAGCAGCTCTTTAGTTTCAATTATTGCGTTACTTTAAATTTAGCCGATACACCTGATCCATCAATTGTACCTAAAGTATATTTAGATGCGAGGACTGGAGAACCATCAGCTTTAGTAATAGCGAAAACAGGTGTTGCTTTAAGGACTGCAGTCATGGTAACTGTGTCACCTTTTAAGCTAAAATTGTTGAGCTGAGTTGCTAAAGATGCTGACAATGAACCTAAAGTCGCTGTATTTAGCGCAATTTTACCGTTACTCAGTACATCTTTATCAGCGTTTATGGTGAAAGTAGTTTTTAAGCTATTGATTGTTGAATCAACCTTAATCTCTGTACCTGCTGGAATGGTAGCTGCAGTTAATGTACCTGCATTAAAGTTAAGATTTAACTTATTTGCAGAGATCGTTAATGTTTTAGTACCAGTATTAATGTTTAATGCAGCAGTAGCAACAATTGGGCTAGCCGTTGTTGCATATGTACCTTTAGGAGTGATACCCACCAAAAGGTTATTTAAACTTGCTACTTGAATCGGGTTAGTGAGAGAAGCATTTAGTGCTGTAATCGTTTGGTTTACACCCTGTACATTAAAGCCATTCAATTCTAAATAGTCTGCATAGAAATCATTTGCATTTTGAACAGATGTAGTTGTTTCAGCTGGAAGAGTCACTGTTGGAACGTTAGTTTGAATCTGCGTAATTGCATTCGCAATGGCAGTATTAGATGTTGGAGCAGTAGGATCGGCAACAGCTGTACTGATTGCTTTAAGTGAATCTTCAACTTGAGCAGGTGCTTGAGTTAGGACAGGTGCCAAAGCAGTGACAATTTTTTCCACAGCAATAGACTCTTTGGCTTCAACAACTACGGTTTCAGTCGCTGCCTTAATACTCTCAGTACCTTGACTGAATGTCGCAGCAGGTACATTTTGAATCGCAGTTTCTACAGATTGAACATTGCTTGAAATGACTTCTGCACTTAAAGCTGCGAGGTTGGTTTGTACATTTGCCAAGTTTGCCGCAGTTTCGGCTGGTAAATCTTCTTTTACTGCTTCTACAGTTGCCGAAATTGCAGCTGTAATTGTAGCTGTGCTTGTTAAGTTATTATCTGAGGTAGGAGCAGATAATGCAGTTTGTAATGCAGAAAATGCTACAGTATTTAAGTCCGCTTGAGTGGTGCTACCGCCTAGAGACGCGACAACGGTTTGAATCTGTTCAACCATTTGTTGTACTGCAACCGTCTTTGCATAGACAGCCTGATCTTTCATTGGATCTACTGAAAGTAAATCTTTACCTGCTAAGCCCAAAGCCGTTGCAATTTTTGTGGTTGCTTCTTCAGGTGTAGCACCCGCTGTGATACTGGCTTGAATGAGTGTAGTAATTGGCGAAACTACAATGGTGTTTTGCTCATTTGATGTACGTTTTGGCGCTTTAATTTCTCCAGTAAACGGTAAATCAGTCGCTGTGTCGATACCACCAGTGATGGTTACAGGACTTGATGTACAGCCTTGAGGGAAGGTGAATGTACCGTCACTTTTTGTTGTTGTGGTAGCATTATTACATTCAGTGAAAGTTACTGTAGCACCTGCTAGTGGCCCATCTACAGCCAGACCGCTAATAGTGGGTGCAGCAGGCGTAGACGAACTACTTCCCCCACCACCACAAGCCGCCAATAATGAAGTTGCAATTGCTAATGTTGTTAGTTTAAAAGTTCGATTGAACATAGTATTCCCTAAAGCCTAAGTTTTAGTTATGAGTGATGCTTAACTTTATAACAAAAAAATGGTTAAAAAATAAGTGAAAAAAACACCTAAATTGAACTAAATGCAACAAATCATTATAAATAATAATTGAATAATCACTTTAGATATTATGAAAAAAATCAGCCCATTATAAACGGGCTGATATTATTTTTGAATAGAGAATCTTATTTCGCAATTCGCCAGACAGCCAGCAAGCTCACAAGTATGATCAGAATAATAGATACATACCATGGTGCAATAATCGCAATGGATAGCAAAATGGCCATAATGCTGCCAAAAATCCAGCTGCGTTTTTGCTGATGTTCCATTTGCAGACGCATGCTTTGCAGTTCATGCAATTGTTTGGAATGCCAGGCGGACTGGTTTTTTAAACCATTCAGGCTGTCAATCATCAGACTTGGTAAATCCTGTGCACCCAGCAGAAGGTCTGGAATTTGCTGACCAATTTCCTTCATGTTTTTCACTGGATTCATATTGACTTTAATCCAGTCAGTTAGAATCGGTTTCGCCAGTTTCCAGATATCAAGGTCCGGGTAGAGGTCGGTGCCCAAACCTTCTACATGAACCAGTGTTTTCAGCAATAACATCAGCTGCGGAGGAATTTCCAGATGGAAACGGCGGGCGATATCCATCACTTGAATCAGGATGCCGGCAAAGTCCAACTCGCTCATCGGTTTTGATACCATTGGACCTACGGTGCGACGCATTTCACGGGCCAGAGCATCCTGGTCGGTACCCGGTGGAATCCAGCCAGCTTGGTGCACAATCTGAATCAGCTGCATAAAGTTACTGTTCATGACCGCAAGTAACATGCGTGCTACGGTCATCTGGTCATGCTTGGAGAGCTCACCCATAATCGCACAGTCCAGTGCAATAAAGCGTGGATTAGCTGGATTAATGGTTTCGACAAACACGTTACCAGGATGCATGTCGGCATGGAAGAAGTTGTCACGGAACACTTGGGTAAAGAAAATGGTCAGGCCTTTTTCTGCCAGGTCCGCACGATTCATACCCATCTGGTCAAAAGTCGCGGTATCAGAAATCGGAACCCCGGTGATGCGTTCAGCAACCATGACATCTTTGCTGTCCATATACACTTCAGGCACATACATCATGCTAGAGCCGGTGAAGTAATGGCGCATGCGACGGGTATTGTCGGCTTCTAGGGTCAAATCCAGCTCATTTAAAATGATCTGACGATAGTCCTGAATAATTTCCGATAAATGCAGGGCACGTGCTGCTTCCAGACGTTTTTCCAGCGCTGCTCCCAGCCAGTCCAAAATTTCAAAATCTTGCAGAATTTGAGTGCGGATATTGGGGCGTGTAACTTTCACCACCACTTCGCGACCATCATGTAACGCTGCAGTATGTACTTGTGCAATCGAGGCAGCGGCCAAGGGTTGCGCATCGAAGCGGGCAAACAGCGTGTTGACATCGGCTTTGAGCGATTCTTGAATGCGGGTTTTGGCAACGCTATTGTCAAATGGTTTGACTCGGTCTTGCAGTAATACCAGCTGTTGTAACACTTCAGGTGGCATCAGGTCGCGACGAGTAGAAAGTAGCTGTCCCAATTTAATCGCCAGCGGTCCCATTTCCTCTAAAGCCTGTTTCAGCTTGAGGGGATTTTTACGTTCACGGCTTGACCATGCCGCAGGGTGCATGCGAATGAAACTTAAAGCATGGCGGGCTTTTTCCGGTAATTCTTCCGCAGGAAACAACGTGTCGAGTCTATAGTGCGCGGCAATGCGCCAAAGTTCGAGTAAACGTGAAACGTGCGGAATCATAAATGTAATTACCTAGTCTTGAGATGAAGCGGGTGTATCTGAATCAGCATCAATCTGTGCCTGAAGCTGTTGAATCTTGGCTTCAGCACGGTCTAAATTTTGATTGAAAATTCGGGTATCTTGTTGCAGATCGTCCATTTGCCAACGTGCAGCAAATAAACCTGTATCTTCTTTTAACGCATCTTCAGCAAAGAATAAATAACTTTCTAAGGAACGTTTTAAATGTTTTGGTGCCAGCTGGATTTTACCCAGTTCATGTGCAAGGGCAGGACCAATCCAGGGACTTAAATGGGCAGCAAGATCAGGTTCAGCTTGTTGCATGATGCGCTGAATATCCTGTAGCAGGTGATAGTCACCCTGTAGCGGAATATTGCCCACATTATCTGCCAGCAGCAGTTTGATCAGCTCAACCACATTTTTAACCTGTAAGGTTGCGGTGGCTGGCATAATAGATGTTTGTTGCGGGTCAAACGGGCGTTGCTCAAAAATGGACGGACGTTCTGCCTGACCGGTGACGGTCGGTTTTAGGCGCACTTTATTTTCGTCAAAAAACACATCAACAGAGAGTTGCGGTGAGTCAATCACCACCCGCAGCATCTTGCCTTGCAACTGATTCAGCTGGATGCGGGTAATGGCATCCAGATCAATCACATGATGAATTAACCGTTCAACTGCACCCAGTGCCAGAATCGACCACATAGTATAAAACCTTAAAGTTTAAAGCCGCGGTGAACCGCCACAATACCACCCGTCAGGTTGTGGTAATCACAGTTCTGGAAGCCGGCATTTTCCATCATCCCTTTTAATGTGCGTTGGTCTGGGTGCATACGGATGGATTCGGCTAAATATTTATAACTTTCAGAATCGTTGGCAATAATTTTACCCATAATCGGTAAAGCCGTGAATGAATACAGGTCATACAGTTTAGAGAATGGCTCAAACACCGGTTTAGAGAATTCAAGTACCAGCAAACGGCCACCTGGCTTAAGCACGCGGTACATGGCAGCCAGCGCAGCATCTTTATCGGTCACGTTACGTAAACCGAAGCTGATGGTCAACAAGTCAAAACTGTTGTCTGCAAAGGGTTCCAGTGTTTCAGCATTGGCCAAAACGAAGTCTACATTGGTACAGCCAGCATCAGTCAGGCGGTCACGACCGACGTTCAGCATAGACTCGTTAATGTCAGACAATACCACATGACCGGTAGGACCGACTTCACGGCTAAAGACTTTGGCCAGGTCCCCTGTACCGCCGGCAATATCCAGCACATGCTGACCACGGCGTACGCCTGACATATTAATGGCAAAACGTTTCCATAAGCGGTGAATACCGAATGACATCAGGTCATTCATGATGTCGTATTTGCTGGCGACTGAATGGAAAACTTCCGCCACTTTCTGGGCTTTATCTTCACTGCTGACGGTCTGGTAACCGAAGTGGGTAGTCGGACCGACATTACCAGTGTTGGCGCCACGAGGCAGATTGTATTTGGGTACTGAACCGGTCACTGGCGTATCGGTTAACTGTTGTTGTAAAGATTGTTGCTGACCTTGGGCAGTGCCTTGCGGAAGAGGCTCAGTTAAGAAAGGACTCACTTTGTCTGTATTTTGTGCCGACTCAGGGGTAGAGGGAGGCGTTTGCTTTTCGTTAGACATTAGAGTCACTCCTAACATAAAAATAGGGTTAATGTTGCAGTGCTTGCATGATGACAGATTCTAGGACGTTGTACAGCAATCCGCATGCAATTGTTATGAATAATATACATAAAATCTGCTCTGTGTTTTTATTCACTGCGCAATTTGTTATTTCCATCACAACATAATTTACTGAAACGGGTGAGGATCGCCTGCGTGAACCTTATGGATAATCTGACGTTCAACTGCGGTAAAATCCTTCACGAATTTCTCAGCTGACTTTAACGGTTTCATGGCCAAAAAGCCATCCTGCATAAATTCATACATGATGTTGAAATTATATTTGCTGGCTGCTCCCTTACACATTTTAAATGCAGCCTGAACCATAAACGAGCGCATGTATTTATCCAGGCTAAAACCCAGCTGGTCGAGTAAATCCAGCTGTTTTAAACGAGACTGCCCCTGATCGAGTTTAAGATAAGTCAAACGCATCATCTCATCATTTAAAGCTTCGTGCGGATGATAATCTTCAAGTAGCTGCATGGCCACTTGTTCATCCAGCTGTACCGCCAAAATGGCTAAAGATACCCCTGATGTGCCTGTTTTCACCGCATTTTCAGGAATCAGCTTTTCAGCCTTGTGTGCATATTTCATCAAGCGGGCAATCTGCTCAGCCAGTGCGTCAAAATCTGGACCGCCATAGAGACGGTTCAGAAAATACTCTGACATCAATACATTCTGCTTTTCAGCAAACTGTTTACTATGGGTGGCCTGCATGCGCTGTTTTTGCCAGGCCTGTACATCTTGCAGGCGCCGAAAAATGTCAGGATTTTGATGATAATTCAATTGATAATACAATTCTAAAAGATCATCCAATGCAGCCAGTTTAGACATGCTGTGTCTCTATTATTTTTTAGATGGCTAAATATTAGAGCGAGACGGGCAAAGTCGCTATGACAAACAGCAAGAAAAATGGTTTAAATTAAGTCAGTTTGCCGGGAATCGCAGCAATTCTGAGCAACATAAACACTATGTGGTCAAATTTAGTCTAGGATTATGCTTGAATAGACTGAAATTTAGAAAAAAGGATAGGGGAAAAGATGACACTGAAAAAAACAAAAAATCTGCTGCTGGATGAAGATGAACTTTCCCTGAATTTGATTGAAGCACAATATCAGTTAAGAAATACCCGTGGTCAGAGTAATGCCAAAAGCGTACTGGTGCTGGTCAATGGCATTGAACTGGCTGGAAAGGGCGAGGCGGTGAAGCAGCTGCGTGAATGGGTCGATCCGCGTTATTTACTGGTTAAGGCTGATGCCGCCAACATGTTCAATAACACACAGACCTACTGGCAGCCGTATGCAAGCTTTATTCCTGCCGAAGGCCAGCTCATGGTGTTGTTTGGCAACTGGTATAGTGATTTGCTGGCCACCGCCCTGCATGTATCCAAGCCTCTGGATGAATCGCAGTTTGATACCTATATTGCCAATATGCAGGCTTTTGAGCAGGACTTAAAAAATAATCATGTCGATGTGGTGAAGGTCTGGTTTGATCTGTCTTGGAAATCTTTGCAAAAGCGAATGGATAATCTGGATCCCCATGAAGTGCGCTGGCATAAATTACATGGTCTGGACTGGCGTAATAAAAAGCAGTACGACAGTTTGCAAAAGCTCAGCCAGCGTTTTACCAAGGATTGGAACATCATTGATTGCGAGGATGAAAAATTACGTAATCAACAATTTGCACAGATCATTTTGGCGGCTATGAAAAACTGTCCGGAGCATTTGAGCGAAGTAGAAACCGAATGGGAACAGGCGCCTGTTCCAGAGTTGTTGCTGCATCCAGAAAATCAGTCCACGACCAAAGAAGACTATAAAAAAGAGCTGAAAGAACTATCTGTAAAAGTGGCCGAGGCGCTACGTTTTGATGACCGTAAAGCCATTATTGTATTTGAAGGTATGGATGCGGCAGGCAAGGGCGGTACCATCAAACGGCTGGTGAAAAATCTTGATCCGCGGGAATATGACATTCATAGTATTTCGGCTCCTGAACGATATGAGATGCGTCATCCGTATTTGTGGCGTTTCTGGACCAAGTTGCAGACTGATGAAGACATCCGGATTTTTGACCGTTCCTGGTATGGACGGGTGCTGGTGGAACGCGTGGAGGGACTGGTCAGTGAGCATGCGTGGCAGCGGGCGTATGATGAAATTAACCGCTTTGAAAGGGATATGGCCAATAGTCAA
This sequence comes from Acinetobacter sp. YH01018, assembly GCF_013420295.1. Taxonomy (NCBI): domain Bacteria; kingdom Pseudomonadati; phylum Pseudomonadota; class Gammaproteobacteria; order Moraxellales; family Moraxellaceae; genus Acinetobacter; species Acinetobacter sp. YH01018. The sequence continues at coordinate 26,594 of NZ_VOYL01000004.1, read as the reverse complement.
ACTGTAGTGATCAAATTCTGGCTGGCGATTAGCAAGGATGAGCAGGCCGCCCGTTTTAAAGCCCGTGAAGAGACGCCAAACAAACGCTTTAAAATCACTCCAGAGGATTGGCGCAATCGGGAAAAATGGGATGCTTATTTGGATGCAGCTGCGGATATGTTCGAACATACCAGCACCACTTATGCACCGTGGCATATTATTGCCAACGATGACAAAAATACCGCACGTTTAGAAATATTAAGAACCATTTTAAAGCAGCTGAGAACCAATTAGGTTCTCAGCTGCAAGCGGAATTTTTTATTAATAGAGCGAGGGATGATTAACTCGCCGCTTGGGCTTGCTGTTTTTGTTGAATCCCTTTGGCAATTTTGTAACAGTCTTCTACGTGAGCTTCGGCGACTTTCTTCATCACAATGTAGCCTAAACTTGCAGCAACAAGTTGACCACCTAGCGGAATAAATTTAGTCACCTGTTTGGTGATGACCTTTGCTACCACATTGTTGAGGGATTTTTTCACTGCGGTACGTGCCACCACCAGGCCGGAAAATTCTACCCCCCGTTTACGCAGTTCATGCCAGTGTACTTTTTTGGTTTCAGGGTCATAGACACTGATTTGTTCCGGAGCCAAACCAAAACGTGCATTCACTTCCGGAATGAGTTGTGACAAAATTCCGACATCGATGACCACATCCAGAAATGGAACCGGAATGACGGCTGCACCTGCAGAACAGTAAGCACGTTTTTTGACAAGTTCCAGGCATTCTGCCCGAATGCTTTCCAAGTCTAACTGAGGATCGATTGTGTCTGGAATTTTATCTATTTTCATCATGTAAATACCTTAAATTTTGTGTTATTTGTTCTATTCAACCATCATTAAGGTGTGAATTTCAAAGCCTTTTTAAAGCTAATGTGCAGTTAAAACTGACATAGACAGACGCCGTTGTATAGTAAATAATCTTTATGCTTTTGTAGGCGTTTCATTTTTTAAAAAATATTGGGGTAATGCAGTCATGGCCATTCATGTGATTCAAAGTCAGCGTATAGACGTGCTGGTGCACGCCATGCTGACGACCGTGAATAAGCCTGCCACAACACCTTTTCAGCTGCTGCAAACTCAACACTTTATTGTGCCGTCGCATGCGGTTGAAGCCTGGCTGACCCAAAAGCTGGCAGAGCAAAAAGGCATCAGTGCCAATACCCAGTTTCATCACCGGATTCGTGGTTTCCAATGGTCAGCCTATCAATGGGTGCTGGTCGATCAAAAAGAGCAGGTGCGTAAAGCCAATATTCCACGAATTATTATCAAGTGGCGCGTGTTTCAGGCATTAAAAGCCTTTATTCAGGGCGAAAAAAATTCTTTACAGCTTGATCATCCTTTATATTCCATCGTACAGCGGATTTATGACAGCGCCGACCGTTTGGAACAGGGCATTGAAAAGCAGCTGAAAAAGCAGGGCATGCTGTATTGGGTGGCAGAGCAGGTATCACGCCTGTTTAGCCATTACATGGAATATCGCGGCCATTGCCAGAAAAATTGCCCTCCCAATATGTGCAGCTGTCCAACTAACTGGCTGCAGGCTTGGGGACAAAATAAAGAACTTCCGATTGAGGACATGTTCTTTAAAACCAATAGCGACATTTCTGAATTTACCCTGAATCAGGCGCGTGAACTGGAAGCCTGGCAGCGTTGGCTGTGGCAGGAAGTGTTTCATCAGGACTTTGAACAGATGCAGAGTATTGATGCTATGTTCTGGGAAACGCTGGATCATCCTGAGACCCGCAAGGCAGCATTAAAAAAATTGCCACAACAACTGGTAATTTTTACCCTGCTGGATTTGCCTCCCATGCAGCTGGAGTTTTTACGCCGTCTGGGGCAGTACCTTGATATTTATATTCTGCATTACAACCCTTCACAGGAATATTGGGCCGACAGTGTCGATCCGAACTGGAAAGCACGTTACGACCTCAGGGTCAAAGAACGCTTTATTGCGAAAAACCCCAAAGCCAGTGATGCCGACATTGAACAGTTTTTCCAGGAATTTACTTTAAATTTCAATGCAGAACAGCGCGAGTCGCGTCATCCTTTGTTGACCCGTTTTGGCAAGCAGGCGCGTGACCATTTCTCCCTGTTATCGAATTTATCTTCGGGGGAAGATGGGGTCTGGGCAGATGCCTTTATTGATGAATATAAAGCGAATTTACTCGGTAAAATCCAGTCTGATATTTTGTATCTGGTGGAGCCAGAGCAGCATCAATATGTACTGGATGAACAGGATGATTCGATACAAATTCATGTTTGCCATTCCAGTTTGCGCCAGCTGGAAGTGTTAAAAGAACAGCTGATTCACTGGCTGGCACAGGGCACCAAAGAAGCACCGCGTAGACCCAGTGATATTTTGGTGCTCAGCCCAAGCTTAAGCGAGCTTGAACCGCTGATCCGCAGCGTATTTGCACCGCCACCCAGCGAACGTGACCTGATTCAGCATAAAGCCGGCAGCAGTCATCAACTGTCCAAAGACAGTGTATATCTGCCCATTCAAATTGCCGGTGTGGCACAACTGGATGCGTTGAATGCTTGGCGAGCGGTACTGGGCCGGATTGAACTGATTCAGGGGCGTTTCAGTATTGAAGATTTTGCCGACTGGCTGAGTTTAAGCGCGACCCAGCAGCGTTACAGTCTGGACGTCAATGCCATTGAACGCATTACGGAATTGCTGATTGCTGCCGGTTTTAAACGCGGACTGGATGCCGAGCATTTAAAGCGTAGCCTGTGCGAAGGCGATGAAGACTATCGTTTTAGTTTTAAATTTGCGCTCGACCGTTTGGCCTTGGGGATTGCCATTCCTGAGCATCGCCTGTTTCAGGGCACGCTCAGTTTTGCCCAGGTCCTGCCCAGCGATTTTGAGCTGATTGGCAAGCTGATCCAGATTTATCAGGATTTTGACGCGCGCCGGGACTGGATGATTGCGCATGAGCAAGGACAAAATGTCCCTGTAGAGCAGTGGCTAAAACGCCTGATGCAGGATCTTGCCGAGTTTGAAGAAACTGGCGTCGAGTCATTATCGACCGTGTATAAAATCATTAAAAAACAGGAACGAATGCTGACACTGGCCAGTTTCTACGATGAGCACGATCATCATGCCTTGCGCAGTTTAAGCCTGCCTCTGCCTTATCTGTTGGCAGAAATTAATAACACCTTGGAAATGCAGCTGGACCATGCTGAACCGACCGGGCAGATTACTTTTAGCCAGATCGGGCAGATTCGTCCTGTGCCGTATAAGCTGATTGTGATGTTGGGACTGGACAGTGGTAAGTTTCCCAATCGTAGCCAGCATTTACCTTTTGATTTGATGGATTTGCTCAAACCGCAGCTCGGCGACCGTTCCCGTCTGGAAGATGATCAGGGGGCATTTTTAGATCACCTGCTATTGGCGCAGGACAACCTGTGGCTGTTTTATAATGGCTTCGACATTAACGATGGTGAAGTGCGTGATCCATCCACTGTGGTACAGGAACTGGTACAGCATCTGGCCTATATTGTGCAGAACAAAAGGCCCGATGCGGAAGCCGATGAAACGGTAATCATCGGCGGTGTAGAGGTGCCTGAACAACTACGCTCGCTGTATCATGTGCATCCCTTATTACCTTTTGATCCACTGGGCTTTGAATCGGCCCGACCGGTGCGTTATCAGGATCAGTGGTTTTGTATAGCGGGACAGATTCGGCATGCCACCGGACAGCGTTCATCTTGGGTGAATACGCCTTATCAGCATCTGCAGCAGGATGTCTTGGTGCTGGACAGTCATCAATGGATTCAGGATGTGACGTTTCCGGCACGTTTATATTTAAAAACCTTGGGGGTGGAAAACCTGCGCCCTGAAGATCTGCCTGCGGTACAGGAACCCTTGTTGCTGGATGGTTTGGGGCGTTATGCCGTGCGCCAGTTTCTGCAAAAACAGGAGGGGACTGCTCAACCTGAATTGTTGATGGATCAGCTGCCGATAGGCAAACTGCAACAAAGCAGCTGGCAAATGAGTCTGGTTGAACAGCAGCGTTTAAAAGACCGCTTGCTGAAATATGCCCCTGAAGTGACTCCGACCACACAGCAAGTGTGGAAGGTGAATGATCACATGTATATGAACATTCATTTGCCGAAAAATGGCGCAGAAAAATGGGTCAGTCTGGATGCTTCAAGCGCGCGTGCCAAGCGCCGTGCCAAAGTCTGGCTGGAATATCTGCTCTGGCTGGCTTATCTGAATCTGGGTGATGGTGGCGAAAAACTGGCGCGGATTGTGGTGTTTAGTGACCGGACCATCTTGTGTCATGGCGTGACATCCAATAAAGCCCGTGAATGGCTGGATCACTGGCTGGCGGCCTGGAAATATGGACAAAGCCAGCCGTTGGTGTTGCCTGCGGCCTTGCTGCTTAAAATTGCTGAGAAAGACAAACAGCATAACTGGCAAGCCAATGAGCAGAACCAGATGTGCATTGACGATATGGATGTGATCTATAAAGACTGGCATGAAGATGGCAAGTTCAGCGGCTTTTCTGTGGCGGATAATGAAGCCACCCAAATGCACCGCGACTGGCAGTTTATTTTACAGGAACAGGATGCAACTGCATTGCTGGAAGATGCCTGCGCACAATTTTCCTATCAGCTCTATCAACCGGTATTTATGCATCAACAGGCCATTGAAGAATAAAAAATAAGATGAATTCTCCCCAAATATTAACTCAAATGTCTTTTAACCCGATTGTCGACATGCAATTCCAGGGTTTGCACTGGATTGAGGCTTCGGCCGGTACCGGAAAGACCTTTACCCTGTCCAGTCTGATGGTGCGGATTTTTCTCGGGCCATATCTGCCTAATCAGGTGATTGCCACCACCTTTACCCGTGCCGCCGCTGCAGAACTGAAAAACCGTATTCGGGCACGTCTGGTGGAAACCTTGCGTTATTTTGAACGCTGTCAGACCCTGACCGAGACTGAAATTCAGGCCAAAATTGCCGCTGAAACAGATCCCTTATTTCAAAAGGTGCTGAGTGACTATGCTACGCGAGTGGATTTTGCCCGGGAACGTTTAAAACTGGTGATTGACCAGCTGGATGAAGTGTTTGTCGGTACATTGGATAGCTTTAGCCAAAAGCTGTTGCGCGAGTTTTCTTTTGAAAGCGGCAAAATTGAACGGGCCGATATTACCGATGATGCCAAAAGCTATACTTACCAGCTGATTCATGATGTGCTGCGTGAATGGATTCAGTTGCAGCCACAAAATGTGGTGGACTATTTGCTACTGAATCAAAAGCTGAAGTCACAGGAAGCTTATGTGCCAGTAGTGGAAAATAGCCTGAACTTTGCTTCGGCACAGTTTCAGGAAGTGCAGGCGCCCGAGCTGGATTTAAAGCAGTTTGAGCAGTTGGTGGATGAGTTTATCCAGCTGGATTTAAGCCTGATTGCCGGATTGAGTGAATATTATTCCGCAGATGGTCAGTATCATTCGGTCATTGGCAAAAAATGGCGCACTGATAGCATGATGCAGCGTACGCTGTGTGAGGATTTACCGGCTTTTATTCAGGCTTTGGCTGAACAGCGCAGCTATGCCTTATTTGCCCCGCATTTTGAAACGACCCTGAAAAATCTGACCGATCTGGCAACGAAAAAAGTCCTGAATAAATGTGCAGAAGAGGTATTGCATCAGTTTGAACAGCACTCAGTGATGCAAGCGCTAAAAAGTTTTTGCGAAGCTTTGTCCAAGCTCAATCTGGATCTGGATTTGCTGGATGCCTATCTGAAGTTTTATTTAAGTAAAGAAGTCAAAAAACGCTTGCCGCAAGTGCTGCAGCAAAAAAGCGAAACCACTTTTGCCCAGCAAATTCGTACTCTTTCAGAAGCCTTGCAAGGTGAGCAGGGACTACGCTTTGCCAAGTTTGTGCAGGCACGTTATCCCCTGATTTTAGTAGATGAATTTCAGGACACCAATCAGGATCAGGACAATATGTTGGCGCGGATCTGGCGCGACCAGAAGCGCTATATGCAAGGTTGCATGATCATGGTCGGTGACCCGAAACAGGCGATTTATGGTTTCCGTGGCGGCGACATGCTGACCTATAACAAAGCCCGTGCCGATGTGCTGTCCAAACAGGGACGGCAATACAGCCTGCGCCATAATCACCGTTCGGTTAAAGTGCTGGTGCAGGCGGTGGATGCCCTGTTTCAGCGGCAGATGGACTTTGGTGAAGAGGTGATTTATAGCCCAGTTGAAGCCGGCTCGCGTCCTCATCCGGCACTCATCGATGCAGAGGGTGAAAATCATCAACCGCTGCGCTGGCTGTTGCTGAATGATAAAAAGGACGAGCCGATTCAGGTCGCCTGGAAAATTCGTGATTTACTCAATCAGGGCATTGAAGAAAAACTCTATCTGGCGGAAAAAACTGGTCCCAGATATCTGATTGAAAATGACATCGCAATTTTATCGAAAAACCATGATGGTCTGGATAAAGCCCAGTATGAATTGGAGCGTCTGGGCATTCGGGTCAATCGTCCATCGAAACGCAGTGTGTTTGATCATGCTATTGCCAAAGATGTTGGGGCGGTACTGGCAGCCATTATGCATCCTTATGACGAAGGCAAAATCAAGCGGGCTTTACTCAGCCGTCTATTAGGCTTTAATTTGCAGCAATTGATACAGCTTGCAGCCCAGGCCGATGGTTTGAGCCAGTTCATTTACAACTTTGATTGCATTCGGGAAATGTGGCTGCAAAAAGGCTTTTTAACCGCGTGGCAATATTGTCTGAATTTATTTCAGGTCTGGAAAAACCTGGTGGCCACCCAGAGCCGCGATAATGAACGTAGCGTGGTTAATCTGCGTCATCTGACCGAATTATTATGTCAGCACAGTGAACAGTATCAGGGCGCGCAAAAGCTTTATCATTGGTATCTGAAACAGCTGCAATCTCCAGCGGAACGTGAGTGGGAACTGGAACGCAAACTGTCCAATGAGGCAGGGGTGCAACTGATGACCATTCACCAGTCTAAAGGACTGGAATTTAAAATTGTGTTCCTGCTTGGGGCAGATAAAGATTTTAGGGAAATGAACAAAACCCTAAACTTTTCCACGGTAGAACATGTTCATCCGGTGACCGGGAAAGTGGATATTCAGCGTGTGGTTGCGGTGAATGACAAGCATTTGCTCGATCAAAACGCAATTGATCAGCACAATGCCCGTGCTGTCGCAGAGCAGCATCGGCTTTGGTATGTGGCCCTGACCCGGGCCAGCCATCGGGTTTATGCCTTGTTACAGGATCAGGAAGGCAAGTCCAATCATGGTTTGGCTTTCTGGCGCGGGCAAGACTTTGAGCATCCCGCCAGTGCTGAAGAAGCATTACTGATTGAAAGACCGGTCAAGCTGCAAGCCAAGCAGCAGGAACTTTTGCCTTTACAGGCTTTGCAATTCCCTAGTCAGCGCTTTTATCCACGTTCCAAAACCAGTTTCAGTGCCTTGGCCCAGCATTTAAGCCGTAAACAGGCTATGGATGCGCTGGCGGTGAATACCGAGCAAATGCCAAGTGCCGCAGATGAAATCCATGTGATTGAAGTAATTGAGATTGTTGCCAACCAACCGTTGGCATGGATCAAACGCAATTTTCCGATGGGCACAGTGGCAGGAACATTCCTGCATGAAATTTTCGAACATATTGATTTTAAAGATCAGCAAGACTGGTCTTTGGAAATCCGACGCCGTTTTAAAAATGATTATCCTGCTTTGTGGCAAGAACTTTCGTTAAAATATGAGCAGGAGTTTCAGCAGGTCGATGAAGAACAGCTGATTGGCTGGATGAGTGAATGGCTAGCCGAGGTGTTAACGACACCCTTACATCAGGATTTTCAGCTCAATCAACTGAATGAACATGAATATCTGGCTGAATTTCCGTTTTATCTGTCCTTGTCAGATCATGTTTTGGCCATCCAGCGTATTCATCAGCTCTATGCAGAACATGGTATTGAGATGCTAGATTTTAACCCGGCCAATTCTGCACGCTATCTCACCGGTTCCATCGATTTGGTGTATTTTGATGGCCAGCATTATCACATCGCCGATTATAAAAGTAACTTTTTAGGCACCGATCAATCGCATTATGTTGAGATGGAAATTAAGCAGAGCATGTCGCATGCCAGCTATTGGCTACAGGCTGGTTTGTATCTGGTTGCATTGCATCGCTATTTAACGGTACAGCTGCAGGATTATGACATTGAAAAACATTTGGGTGGCGCAAGTTATCTGTATTTGCGCGGCATGAATGGGCAGGCGCAACAGGGCTTTTATCATTGGAAGCCGGAGGCCGAATTTATACTACGGCTTGATGCTATTTTAGGCAGTTTTACTGAAGATAAAAACAGCAAAATAGCCTGATTTATGAAAATTAATGGCTTTTAAACAATAGATTAATCTGTGGATAACTTTGAGGATAACTGTGTGGAAAATAAACAATATAAAGATGATCAAAGCGCTGCATGGATCAGCACTTGGAGTCAGTTTATTCGCCAGCAGCCGTTTAGCTATGTACCGCAGGACGAAGATAGCAGTGATATTATTGAACAGGTTCTGCAAGCGGTTCAACACGGTGACAGTTGTATTTCTGCAACTCGGCAGCAAGCGGATATGCTGCATGATTTAGTGGTTTTGGCTGAAAATGTCGAGCAAAATATCGCGCCTTTTGTTTTTGATCAGCAGCATCTGTATCTGTACCGTTACTGGGCGATGGAGCAGTCTCTGGCCCAGCAAGTGGTACGTCTTAAACAACAAACTATTCCCCCTGTTGATCTTGCAGCTTATCCCGATTTACTCACTGACCCCTATCAAATTCAGGCTTTGCAGATGGTGGCGAAGCAGGCACTGAATATCATTACTGGCGGACCGGGAACCGGAAAAACCTATACCTTGGCGCGAATTATTGCCGTGCTGAATCAGGCGATGCCGAATATCCGCATTGCCATGGCTGCGCCGACCGGTAAGGCTGCACAGCGCATGAAAGAAGCGCTGCAAAACTCGCTGAATGATGAAAAACTGCAAGACTTAGTAACGGATGAGTTAAAGCAGCTCAACCCCATCACCATTCACCGTTTATTGGGGCTAGGAAGTAGTTATCAGCCACGCTTTCATGTCCAGCAGCCTTTGCCCTATGACGTGATTGTGGTTGATGAAGCCTCGATGTTGGATCTCAGTTTGGCCAATATGTTGTTGTCTGCGGTGCCTGATCAGGCACGGTTAATTTTATTGGGCGATGCTGACCAGCTGGCTGCGGTGGACGTGGGCGCCGTACTGGCCGACTTACAGCAAGTCCCGGCTCTGGCTGAAAATCGGGTCAATTTGGTCAACAGTCGCCGTTTTAAAGCAGGAGCATTGATTGGGCAAATGGCACAATTCATTCAGACCCAGCAAGCTGTGCAAACCAGTGCAGCCTTACTCGACCAGTTTGCACAGCAAGTGGTTAATCCGGGTGAAATCCAGGCAGTGTCATTGCAGGCAAAAATGGCGGATCAGATCCAACTTGAGTATTTTCCTGCTCATTTGACCGGGCAATTTGACCGGACAACTTATTACGACAAGCTGATGTTGGGCTATCACCCCTATATTGAAGTGCTGAAAAGCTATTTAACCGCCGATGAACCTGAGCTTTGGGTAGCACCGGTGATCAAGACTTTTGATGATTACCGGATTTTGGCGGCAATTCGTCATGGTGCCTTCGGTTTAGACCAGCTGAATCAGCAGATTGAAAAGCGCTTACTGGAGGCTTTATCGCTACAGATGAGCAGGCAAGGTGATTGGTATGTTGGTCGACCAGTGATGATGACCTATAACGATTATCAACTGGGCTTGTCGAACGGGGATATCGGAATCTGCTTTAAGCGTAACCGCGATGGACAGTCACAGTTTGAAGTCTATTTCCCGAGTTTGGAAAAATGGGTACCTGCTACTCGCTTACCGAAAAGTATTGAAACGGCATTTGTACTGACCATTCATAAATCACAAGGTTCGGAATTTACCCATACCGCAGTGGTATTGGATGAGGCTGCGAAAAATTTACTCAGTAAAGAATTGCTGTATACCGCAATTACCCGCGCCAAAAAAGTAGTGAGTGTGCTGGCTGATCAAGAGGCTTTTGTACAAGCCTTAACCATTAAAACCATAAGAAAAAGCGGAGTATTAGATAAAATTAATAATTTGCTAAATTGTTAATCGTAAATAAATAATTTAAAGATTTGTACGAAATTGCTTACATCAATTCGAGAAATTGGCGCATAGAGCTTTAGGAATGTTTTTGAGATGATGGCTGCACATAAAAAGCTCAACACGGAAAGTTGGGTAAAATCGCCATAACATAATAATAATGCCGAAAGGCAGCGAACTTACAATGAAGTAAGTATAAAGAGGAAACTTACAGCCGCTAAGCCTTGTAGTTTTGGGAGAGACTACAGGGCTTTTTTATATGCACAATTAGGCGATTTATTACAAAAATGATTGGCTGAAATGACCACTATTGAACTCTGGTTGTAGCGCTAAAAATCAAATACGGTAGATAGAGGTGTTTTTGTATGAATTACATCTTTGGTTTGTATTAACATATTTGATTTTATTGGATATATTTAATTTTTTTGGTTACATGAAATATAAGAAATAATAATTAATGTACGAAAAGACTTACAAGGAGATACGAGAAAGTCGACTTTTTTACACAATGTTTTGTGGCAGAATCTACCACATAAGGAAGTAAAGCTTCACACAAGGAATGTTTATAACGATAAACGCGAAAAGCGTAAATTATGACTATAAATAAAAGAATAATAATTAAAACATAAGAAACTACAGCGCAAAAAAAGCCCAAGCCCAGCTTGGGCTTTTTTTTATCTTCAATCCGTAACGGGAAAATAAAAAGAGGCGCTTTTCATGGGTAACACAATTTTCCCAGTTTTTAGAATGAACGTTAAGCGTTAAGGTATCAATTCAAAGTGGAAGGGATAAAATAAAAAATGAATAATTTTCAATGAATTGATATAAAAAAATGAAAAGCGGTTTCTCTTTTTGCAATCCCCCGGATTTTCCCTTAAAATAACGCACTTGCTGTAGTGATGCACGGCAGTCAATTGAGAAATCAATTGATTTCTATCAAATGTAATTTTTAAGCATCTCGGAGAAATCGAATGGCTTTAACAAACGCAGATCGCGCAGAGATCGTTGCTAAATTTGCTCGCGCTGAAAACGACACTGGTTCACCTGAAGTTCAAGTAGCTCTTTTAACTGCCCAAATCAATGATTTGCAAGGTCACTTTAAAGAACACAAACACGACCACCATAGCCGTCGCGGTCTTATCCGTATGGTTAACCAACGTCGTAAGCTTCTTGACTACCTTAAAGGTAAAGACGCTACTCGTTACAGCGCTTTGATCGCTGCTTTAGGTTTACGTCGTTAATTCGATTAAACTTATTTTTTCGGACTATTGCATGTTAAATGCTGTATTGCTGAAAATTAAGAATATACCTGGCTTTGGTTAGGTAATGGGGAAGGGGCGATTGTTTCGCTCCTTCTTTGTGTTTAAAAATAGTGTATTCATACATTTTATAGTCTAGTGAGGTCGGCTTCTAAGCTTTGTCATTTATGCAGTTGATGTGAATGCCAAACCTTAGGGGTCTCCACTAGAATAACTGTTCAAAAGAACTAGGAAAGAAAAATACATGTCAATGTTTAATATTGTTCGTAAAGAATTTCAATTTGGTCAACATCAAGTTGTACTAGAAACAGGTCGTGTTGCGCGTCAAGCCAACACCGTTCTAATCACTATGGGCGGTGTAACCGTACTGGTTGCCGTGGTTGCTCAACCGACTGCTAAAGCAGGTCAGGACTTCTTCCCACTGACTGTTAACTATCAAGAAAAACAATATGCTGCTGGTCGTATCCCGGGTGGTTACGGTAAACGTGAAGGCCGTGCGTCTGAAGCTGAAACTTTAATTTCACGTCTGATCGACCGTCCAATCCGCCCATTGTTCCCAGAAGGTTATTACAACGAAATTCAGGTCACTGCGACTGTGGTATCTTCTGATAAAACCATGGAAGCTGATATTGCAGCAATGCTCGGTACTTCAGCAGCACTTGCCATTGCAGGTACGCCTTTCCGTGGTCCAATCGGTGGTGCGCGTGTTGGTTTAATCAACGGTGAATACGTTCTTAACCCGAACAATGAACAGTTAAAAGAATCTGACCTTGACCTTGTGGTTGCAGGTACGGAATCTGCAGTATTGATGGTTGAATCTGAAGCGAAAGAACTTTCTGAAGACCAAATGTTAGGCGCTGTGCTTTTCGGTCATGACGAAATGCAAATTGCAATCCAGGCCATTAAAGAATTCGCTGCAGCTGCGGGTGCAACAGAGTCTACTTGGACGGCTCCTGAGAAAAATGAAGACCTTCGTGTAAAATTAAAAGAAGCATTTGAAGCGAAAATTTCTGAAGCCTATACCATTGCAGTGAAACAAGACCGTTATGCGGCATTGGATGCACTTCAAGCTGAAGCAGTTGCTCAGTTCGTTCCAGAAAATGACGAAACTGGTATTGCAGATGACTTGAATGAATTGTTTGAAGACCTTAAATACCGTACCGTACGTGACAACATTTTGTCAGGTAAACCACGTATTGATGGTCGCGACACCAAAACAGTTCGTGCACTTGATGTACAAGTTGGCGTTCTAGACCGTGCTCACGGTTCTGCATTATTCACACGTGGTGAAACTCAGGCCTTGGTAACAACGACTTTGGGTAATACACGTGATGCGTTAATGGTAGATACATTAGCGGGTACTAAAACTGATAACTTCATGCTTCACTACAACTTCCCTGCATACTCGGTAGGTGAAACTGGTCGTGAATCTGGTCCTAAACGTCGTGAAATTGGTCACGGTCGTCTGGCGCGTCGTGGTGTTCAAGCCGTACTTCCTGCAGCTGACCGCTTCCCGTACGTGATCCGTATTGTATCTGACATCACAGAATCAAACGGTTCATCTTCAATGGCTTCTGTATGTGGTGCTTCATTATCACTTATGGATGCAGGTGTTCCACTTAAAGCACCAGTTGCCGGTATTGCAATGGGTCTAGTGAAAGAAGGCGAGCGTTTCGCAGTACTTTCTGACATCTTGGGTGACGAAGACCACCTTGGCGACATGGACTTTAAAGTTGCAGGTTCTGCAAACGGTATTACTGCACTTCAAATGGATATCAAGATTGAAGGTATCACTGAAGAGATCATGGAAGTTGCGTTAAATCAAGCATATGCAGGTCGTATGCACATCCTGAATGCGATGAACCAGGTGATTTCACGTGCCCGTCCTGAAATTTCTATGCACGCGCCGACATTCCAGGTGATCAGCATCAACCCTGACAAGATCCGTGACGTGATTGGTAAAGGTGGTGCGACCATCCGCGCAATTACTGAAGAAACCAAAGCAGCAATCGACATTGAAGACAACGGTACAGTTCGCGTATTTGGTGAAACTAAAGCTGCTGCGATGGCTGCAGTTGCGAAAATCCAGGCGCTTACTGCTGAAATCGAACCAGGTACAATCTACACAGGTAAAGTGATTCGTATCGTTGAATTCGGTGCATTCGTGAACATTCTTCCGGGTACTGACGGTTTGCTTCACATCTCTCAAATTTCGAACGAACGTATTGCCAACGTTTCAGACGTATTGTCTGAAGGTCAGGAAATCAAGGTTCAAGTGGCCGATGTTGACAACCGTGGTCGTATCAAACTGACCATGAAAGACATCGAACAAGCTTAATGGTTTGAATTTCACATGACTAAGCTCATGTGAATGAAAATGATTAAAAAAGCCTTGAGCTTCGTCAAAGCAATCACTTTGGCTGGCTCGGGGCTTTTTTGTGGGCAGCGAAAAAATTCGGTTTAAAATATGTAAATCCAGTTGTATGTTATTGCTTAACACTTTCGCACAGCTGATAATTTCATCGCAGATAGTATGATTAAATTATTGAAATTTCCATTAATTAAACAATAAAAAAGTACCCTAGAGAATTGTTGATATGCAGGTTTATTATTTCTACCAACATCCCACTGAACAGCATATTTTTGTACAGAAAACCCAAAATGTTACAGCTGAACCGGTCTTTTTGTGGATTGATTGTACTCGGGAAGATGTCGTGAATCGTGCGGATGAGTGGCAAAAAGAAATCTATCAATATACTCAGCTGATATTAAATGAATTTCATGTGAAAGATATTTTAAATCTGGAGCATCCTTGTAGTTTCGATACCCTGGAAGATTATGACCTGCTGATTTTCCGTAAACTGATTAGCCCGGATGATGATATAAAAACCGGAGCACAAGCGCTGGAACAGCATGAAAAGATGTTTGGTTTAGCCACCACACCGGTGAGTTTTATCATTACACCTCAGGCGCTGATTACGGTGCGTGAACAAGGCAATAGAGCAGTTGAAAATTATATTTCCCGGATTGAAATGAATTTCACCCGTTCTGTGCAAGATCAGAACAAATCGCGTAAGGCTTCTACCACACCTTTAGATTTAGCTTTACGCTTGCTAAATAGCATGATCGATGGTTATTTAGATTTGCGTGTACCTCTGACCCGACGTGTCGAGTTCTGGCAGCAAGAATTACTGCAAGGCCATCGCAGATTTGCCAAATGGAATCAGTTATTACAGGAAAGTATGTCTTTTCAACAAGTGGAGAATCTTTGCGAAGAACAAATAGATGTCTTACAAGAACTGCGGGACGAAATTGTCGATAATTACCCTCATTTAAAAGGCAAGAAGAAGTCTGAACGGCAGGATATTATGCTGGTACGGATGGACGATCTGGTTAGCCATGTGGGTCGAATTCAAAAACATACGGTTCGTCTTCGTGCTTCCATTCAGGCAGCCATCGATTTACATTTTTCTGCAATCGCCAACCAGACCAATGAAAACATGCGGATTCTGGCCATTATTACCGCGATATTTGCCCCTTTAACCTTATTGACCGGGGTTTACGGAATGAATTTTGAGTTTATTCCAGGCTTAAAATCTCCGACCGGGTTCTGGAGCATGCTGATCGTGATGCTGATCACGACGATACTGCTGGTTTATTATTTTTATCGTCGCCATCTGGTGGGTCGTGGGGAAAAGAGCGTCATTGATTTACTGGCCCAACAGCATCAGGATCAACGCGTGAACCTGTTCTGGTTTTTAAACTATGAGCCGATTAAGCACTCGGTCAAAGAAACCATGAAAGAAGTTGAAAAACTGACCAAGTTTAAATAAAGGTCAGTTTTCAGCAAATTTTTATCCATATTCACTGTGTTCGATGCACAATCAGCACAGTTCAATTAAATTCAAAAAATGCTCTCGGCCATTTTCTGTATGCTGCCAGATCAACTGACCTGAGCATTTTGAGTCAATATTCTATAAATTTCATCTTTCATTTTCAGCTTCTTGCGCTTCAATAAATCAATATCCTCATTAACTAAATTAACCGGATTAAGCTCAAGTTGAGCGATTTCTTTATCCAGTTCCTGATGACTCTCAAATATTTTTGCGAAATGAGGATCATCATGACGCAATTTGTGGATGAGTTCCTGATGCTCAGGAAACATGCGCTTCACTTTTTTATTACATTCTTTGGTTTTCATAAGCCTAGATTATTCTCCAGCATTGAATTTCAGAACAAAATAGTCAGTCATCACCTACCTATCTATAAAAGATAGCAGGGAGACTGAAAAGTACCTTTAAGCATTTTTGACATTCAAGTGTCTGACCTGTTTACGTAATTGCTGTACCTCATCAATTAAATCCAGCATCATTGCCACCGCAGAAAAACTGGCATCAAAGTCGCGCTGCAAACGGTAGGCCCGACGTGCACGCGAAACATCGTGACCAAAAAATTGATGAATTCTTTCTTCTGGGCGCGTGTCTAAAATATCGTATTCAAGTAGCTGTAAAACCCACTCCGGACTTTGTCCGCATGCATCCGCGAAGTGCTTTAAATCAAAACTGTAATGTTCATCAATGATATCTGCAGGATTAAATTCATCAGATATAATTTCACGATAATGAATGGTCGTCATGATGTTCTCCTTAATCATTGCGAGGCTTAAATTTGGTAAAGGCTTCGGAAAAAGCCTGGTAAGCCTGCTGTTCATGTTCAGTTTGCGCAGTTGGGTAAACAATATTTAAAACCAGATAGAGATGACCGGGTACTTTGCTTGGAACCCCTTGGTCCTTGAGTCGTAGCTGTTGACCGGTTTTGGCATTTTTAGGCACGTTTACCTGAATTTTTTTACCTTCAGGCGTAGATATTTCAATGCTTTGACCTAAGGCGGCTTCCCAAGGGGCAATATTCACATTGTAATAAATATCGGCACCTTCAACCCGTATCCGTGCAGTATCCTTATAGTGAATTTCAATGTACAAATCACCATTTTTACCGCCATTGATGCCACTTTGTCCTTGTCCAGAGAGACGGATATTTTGTCCTTCTTTCATGCCTTTAGGAATTTTGACCTGCAAAGTTTTGCGTTGAACCTCCGGCTCGCCATAGGCATTTAAGGTCGGAATCTGCAAGGTAATCTGCTGAGTGGCTCCCTGATAAGCAATTGCCGGATCAACCTCTATGCTGGCATGTTGATCTTCACCCTGATAACTGCGTTGTTGTTGGCGCTGTTGCTTTTGATATTGGTAGTTTGCTCCGCCAAAACCAGAACCAAAACGTCCAAAAAGGTCTTCAAAACCACTAAAATCGGACTGCTGCTGGTTAAAACCCTGACGGTAAAATTGGTTATGGTCAAAACCTCCTGTGCCAGTCTGTGCTCCAGATTGATAAAAAGCTTCAGGATGATCCAGCTGGAAATCGTATTCAGCTTTTTTCTCTTCATTGCTTAGCGTGTCATAAGCGACATTAATACTTTGCATTTTTGTTTCAGCATCGGTTTCTTTGCTGACATCGGGATGATATTTTCGAGCCAATTTCCGGTAGGCTTTCTTGATTTGATCTTGGGTGGCATTTCGGTTAATGCCAAGAACTTCATAATGATTTTGAGGCATATAATGGGAATCTGGGTTTGATCATGTTTTAATCATTATTATGCTTTTCATAGTTCTGAAACAGTATTGATCTGTGCCTTATTGTTTCAAATTATGACAAAAAAAGGCTCCGTAACCGGAACCTTGAAAAATGCTGAATGCGATTAATATTTAATCCAGGTCACACTACGCCCAATCACGGAAATTCCGACATAACCGCGCAGATTCAAATGCTTGCCACTGGCACTAAGACGTGCCTTGCCTTTATAGATTTTGCCGCCAACCGGATCAAGTACACGGCCATTGTTAAATTCACGAGGATTGTCCGAATTTTGGGTAAAGCCCCAAATAAAAGGTAAGCCAATAAAAGGCTTATTTTTTAAGTTGCCCGGGCAACTGGAACAGATGACCATTTTTTCTGTACCGGGTACATTGCGGGTTGCGACGATGATTCCTTCATAAGTGCCATCTGGCTTTTTACTGATTTCTACATCCGCACGAGAATAGCCGGTCCGGTCATCAATGGTTTTCCATTTGCCCACCAATGGATCATTTTCAGCAAAACTGAAAGATGAAACAGCAGCTAAAATTACCCCGGTCAAAATCCCTTTATATAAATTCTTCACTAATTTCCCCTGTTGAATGAACTATTTTTTAATTTTAGAGTAAAACGCCTAATTTATAGCGATAAGTATCTATAAAATCAAATGATTAAATTGATGAGTAAGTCACATAAATAATTAATAGTGCTAAGGGAGTTATTTTTTAATTTCTTTTTGATTAAAAAGTATTCGATTTAGATATTAAAAATTTAAATTTTTATTTAATTAATATTTTAGCTGAATGCCAAAATACAGTTTTTTATGAAGAAATTATTATTCTTATAATTTTTAGTAAGGGAGTTTATCTTTTAGTATATCCAAGTTATTAATAAAAAATAATTTATTTCATAGTTCATAAATGAGACTTGAACTGACTCTTAAGATTATAAATCTGGAGGATGCACAAGTTTTTAACAGGATGGAGATAAAAACTTGTGCTGAATGAAAAGCATGTTAATTCACTCTAATCCAGGACACGGTGCGGCCCAGCAGGCTAGTACCAATAAAGCCACGTAAGGTTAGGACATTGCCTCGTGTATTGAGACGTCCCTTACCTTGATAGACATGACCTGAAAGGGGATCAAGTACTTGACCATCAATAAATTCATCTGTCTTTTTAGGGTTTTGCTTAAAGCCTGACAAGATCGGTAAGCCAATCAGAGGCGCATTTTTGAGTGCTCCTTTGCATTTTTCACAATGATCAATAGCACTACGGTTTGGAATGGCATGGACTTGGATAATTGTTCCCCGATAAGCTCCATTTTCTTGCTTAGTGATGAGAACTTCAGCACGGGCATATCCTGTTTTATCATCAATCGTTTTCCATGTTCCCACCAAGTCAGGAGCTTTTGCATGAATAAAAGGACAGGTCAGCAGTAATAATAGACTAAGCATTATTTTTGTGTTCATGTGGTCAATATTTCCAATTATTAATTTATTTTTATGCATTAGAAATAAAGCATTATTTGAGATAGTTTTGCTTTATTTTAAAAGCGGATTTTACGCTAAAATATTTAAAATACAAGTGTAAAAAAACGCTATAAAATAAAGTAAAAAATGATGTATTTTATTTTGGAAAGATAAAAAAAGAGCAGTAATTATTATTGCTGCTCTGATTTTGTTTACTTGATCAAATTAACTTAAGTGTTTGCCAAATAAACCAAAGGCTTCTTCCGCAGTAAATGTGTAGCGGGTACTACAGAACTGGCAATCCATGGTAATGGGATTCTGGAACTCTAAAGTTTCACGTACTGCTTCCACACCAATTTGAATCAAGGCATTGGCGCAACGCTCTTTAGAACAGGTACAACCAAAGCTTAATTGTTCAGCTTCAGGTAAACGCACATCTTCTTCATTGTACAGACGGTAAAGAATTTCAGTCGGTTCCAGATCTGTGAGTTCCTCCGCTTTCAATGTCTCGGTCAGTATGGTCAGGCGTGGCCAGAGGTCTTCATCCACACGTTGCTGCTCTTCTTCACTATTGCGTGGCAAGAGCTGAATCAGCAGACCGCCAGAACGTTCAGCTGTGCTGGATAAAACGATTTTTGTTGGAATTTGTGCAGATAAATCATAGTACTGCATCAAACAGCCAGCCAAAGTATCATGCTCAAGCGCAATAATACCCTGATAGCGTTCACCGAATTCAGGCTCAATATTAATAAACAGTATCGGATTGACCAGGGCATTAAATACCGTGCTGCTGTTTTCTGCCTGAAAAAAGCGTGGATCTTCTTCATAATCGGCTGATGCACGTAGCTGGCCTAGATGGTTACATTCAGCCATAGCCCATTTAAAAGTGCCAGCTGCCTGAATTTGTAGGCTGATCCGGCCTTTAATTTTCAGGGTACTGGCTAACAATGCGGTAGCGCTGAGCATTTCCCCCAAAAGGATTTGAATGGCTTGCGGATAGTCACGTTGCGCGAGAATCGTTTGCAGAACGCTTTCCAGATGAACCACTTCACCACGAATCGGGCAATTTTCAATATAAAAGCGTTGACGTAATTCAGACATAAATTTCTCCAATAGCCCGTGTTAATGGTGTCTATATTGTAAAACACAAGCTAGTTACTATCATCTCTTGTGACATCAATACGCTGATGTGCTAAGCCGCGTTGTAAATTGACGCCAGTGGGTTCTTGACGAATTTGAGCATCACTTTCAAATAAATGCTCAAGTTCTGCCAGTGCATTACGATGGGTCTCATAAATTTTCTGTTCATCAGTATAAACCCGTTGCTGTTGAAGCAATAATTTCTCATCGTAATCACGAAACAGTTCAATACTCTTATACGCATCTTCTTCGCTAATCTCTAATTCGCGTAAAGCGCGATAAGCCATACCTAGCGATGATAAATAAGTTTCACGCCAGATCTGTTCGACACCTAAATCGCGCAGTAAATGCACATGATGACGGTCTCGGGCACGCACCAAAAGTTTCAGATTGGGATAGTTTAAACGAATATGACGTGCCACATTCATGGAGTCTTCAATATCATCAATCGCCAGAACAAAAACTTTGGCGTGTTCAATGCCTGCGGAACGTAAAATATCGGGTTGTGTCGCGTCCCCATAGTATACCGTGCCGCCATAGTTGCGTACGAAATCGACTTTTTCCAGGTTACTGTCAATCGCGGTAAAAGACTGGTGTTGTAAATGGGCAATACGAGCAATAATCTGTCCGAAACGGCCAAAACCGGCAATGATCATCGGGTTATGGATGTCTGGAATTTCATCATAAACTGGCGTTTTTTCTTTATCTATTAAAGGAATAATCCAGCGACTGATCAACCAGTAAAACATCGGGGTGAGCACCATGGAAAGGGTCACAATCAGGGTCAAAGGCTCAAGCATGGCTTGAGTAAGAACTTTTTCACTCGTCGCGACTTTCAGCACCACAAAGGCAAATTCACCGCCTTGGGCCAGGCAGGTCGCAAGTAGTAAGCTGTTACGCCATGAGTATTTTAAATAACGGGCAATCGCCGCCAGGGTGATACTTTTGACCAGCATTAAAATGAGGGCACCGCCAATAATCAACCAGGGCATATCTACCAGAAGGGATAATTGTGTGGTCATACCCACCGTCATGAAGAATAAGCCCAGCAGCAGTCCTTTAAACGGTGCAATACTAGCTTCCAGTTCGTGACGGAATTCAGAGTCGGCCAGCAACACCCCGGTTAGGAAAGCGCCCAGGGTGGTACTGATGCCGAGTACATCCATCAGCACCACGACACCCAGTACAATAAACAAGCCGACTGCGGTAATCAGTTCATGCGCCCCGCTTTTGGCCACAAAGCGGAAGAATGGCCGCATCATATAGCGGCTAAACAGGAACAAACCGCTAAAGGTGGCAATAATGGCGGCAAAGTAGGCCACTCCATGGTGGGTCGATTCAGTACCTGCCAGTAAGGGAATAATCGCCAGCAGCGGAATGGCCGCAATATCCTGAAACAGTAAAATGGAAAAAGATTGTTGCCCGAAGGTGGTGTTGAGTTGCTGCTTTTCTGAGAGCAGCTGTAACACAAAGGCAGTGGAGGATAGCGCCAGCGCCATACCAATCACAAAACTGGCGGCCAGGTTCTGCTGTAAGGCAAAAAAAGTCACGACTGCCAGAATAACTCCGGTAATGCCGACTTGTAAGCTGCCCATCAGAAAAATGGATTTACGCATTTCCCACAGCCGTTGCGGACGCAGCTCCAGACCAATAATGAACATCAGCAAGATGACACCAAATTCTGCCAGTTCCTGAATCGCCTCCGGGTCACTGGCCATATTCAATACGCTGGGACCGAGCAAAATACCTGTAAACAAATAGCCGAGTACTGTGGCAATGCCAAAACGCTTGGCGAGCGGCACCAAGAGCAGCGAAGCACCCAGAAAAATCGTAATTTGTAACAGTAGCGACATCAGTTTGTCCTGGAATTTATTTTAATGTCAAAAGAATTAAGCAACGTCTGACCTTTGATTTAGCTTAATTCCTGAGGATCTATATCGAGTGTCAGTTTCATGTTTGAGGGCTTTTCATGCAACATATTTTGCCACCAGGTACGGATATAAAAATGTAATCGGGCACGATCTTGTGACAGCAGCACCATATGCGCCTGATAACGCCCGGCCTTACGTTCCATCGGGGCAGGAATCGGTCCCCAGATATCAATCAGGTTTTCCGAAACCTGTCTTAACGCCTGAGCATGCTGCTGTAAAAATTCCTGGTTCTGTTCCTGACTTTTCGATTCACAGCGTATTAAGGCTGCATAACGAAAAGGCGGTAAAGCAGCGGCCTGACGTTCTTTTAAGGTCTGTCTGGCGAAATGCCGGTAATCTTTGTCAATTAAGGTATTTAATAGTGGATGATCCGGTCTCAGGGTTTGTAAATAGACTTCACCTTTGCGTTCACCGCGTCCGGCACGACCAGCGACCTGTACAATCAGTTGTGCCGTGCGTTCGGTGGCACGGAAATCGACACTGAGCAGGCCGGAATCAATATCTAAAATAGCCACTAAAGTGACATAGGGAAAATGATGTCCTTTGGCCAGCATCTGGGTGCCGAGCAAAATCACCGGTTCACTTTTCTGGATTTTGTCATAAATTTTTTGCCAGCTGCCGACCCGGCTGGTGGAATCGCGGTCGACCCGGATCACATCGAAATGGGGGAACAGTTGTTGCAGGTTTTCTTCCACTTTGGCGGTGCCCAGGCCAATCGGTTTTAATTCACTATGCTTGCACTGCGGGCATTGTTCCGGTAGACGGTGAATGCTGCCACAGTGGTGACAATGCAAATGCTGATAAGGCTGGCGATGCACGGTAAAGTTGGCATCACAATGCGGACATTTGGCTTGCCAGGCACAGCTTTCACAAATCAGTACCGGGGCATAACCGCGACGGTTTAAAAACACCAATACCTGTTCTTTTTTATCCAGACGTTTTTGAATTTCATCAATCAGGCTTTGGCTCATGCCATTCTGTTTTTGTGCAATTTTCAGGTCAATCAGATGAATTTTTGGCATCACGGCTGCACCGGCACGCTGATTCAGTTCTAAACGGGTCATTTTCCCCATTTCAACCAGTGCATAGCTGTCAATACTTGGGCTGGCTGAGCCTAAAATAATCGGACAATTTTCCAGATGGGCACGGTACATTGCGACATCACGGGCATGGTAGCGAAAGCCTTCCTGCTGTTTGAAAGACAGGTCGTGTTCCTCATCCAGAATGATCAGGCCCAGATTGGGCAGCGGCGTATAAATGGTTGAACGGGTCCCTAAAATAATCGAAGCTTTGCCAGTTTGTGCAGCCTGCCAGGCTTGCAGGCGCTTTGAATCGTTCAGTCCTGAATGCAGTAGTACAATGTTGCCATGAAAACGTGACTGGAACCGGCTGATGGTCTGCGGGGTCAGGCCAATTTCAGGCACTAAAACCAAGACCTGTTTACCCTGTTTCAGCACCTCTTGCATGATTTGCAAATACACTTCGGTTTTACCGCTCCCGGTCAAGCCATCCAGTAAAAAAGCCTGATATTTTTTCTGGGCTTTCAACACCTGTTGAATGGCTTTTTTCTGATCTTCATTTGCGGTTAAGGGCATTTGTGCCAGGGTGACCGGTTGAGGACTAAAGTCCTGATGTTCCAGAATGCATTGCACAATCGCCTTTTTTTCCAGTGCCTTGAGTGTCGCCGTTTCAATTCCGGCTAAATTTAAAATATTTTCTGTGGTGCCTTGAGGATGTAATTTCAGCACTTTATAGGCTTGTTGCTGTTTTTCAGAGCGCATCAGCTTGTCTTCAGCATGCAAATCCAGAACTTTCCACATGCGGGCCAATAAATTATAGGGTTTGCCCTGACGTAAAAATGTCGGCAGGGCACTCTGAAATACTTCACCAATCGGAAATTGATAATATTGCGCGGACCAGGTGAGCAAGCTTAAAATTTTTTGATCTAAAAGCGCTTGTTCATCCAGCAGTTCAGTGATGGCTTTGAGCTTAAAATGTGGATCAATCGGGGTATCGGCCGTTAATTTTTCAACAATAATGCCCACCAGATTTTGCCGTCCAAACGACACGGCCACACGTGCCCCAACTTCAGCTTGCTGATATTGTTCAGCCGTTAAAGTGTAGTCAAAACAGTCATAGAGATGTACAGGTACGGCAACACGAATGCGATAAATGTCGGCTGGAGTCGGTGGTGTATTTGGCATAAATAAAGGTCAAATGGTCCTGATCAAATTTCGTCGTGCTAAGGATAGAGTTATGTTAGAGTGAGCAAATCATTTATAGCTAAGAATATGAATGATTTTGGTGGTCAGACGCAACCGCGCTGAAGCAAATTTTAGAAAATTAGAGCATCACAATGCCTGCATATCAATTTACTGCCATTGATGCTTCAGGGAAGCAGCAAAAAGGCGTGTTAGAGGGTGATTCGGCACGTCAAATCCGTCAACAGCTCAGAGACAAAGCGCTTATTCCTGTGACGGTTGATCCTGTTGAGCAAAAAGACAAGCATAACTCAAAACGCTGGTTTCAGAAAAAAATCACGGCTTATGATTTAGCCCTGTTTACCCGTCAACTTTCAGTTCTGGTGGCAGCTGGAATTCCTTTGGAAGAAGCGCTGCGGGCGGTAGGCAAGCAAAATGAAAAGGCTCATGTGCAAAACCTGTTGATGTCAGTGCATTCCAAAGTAATGGAAGGTTATTCACTGGCCAATGCCTTGCAGCAGGCCGGACGCTTACCGGATTTATATATTGCCACCATTGCAGCGGGTGAACGCTCGGGACATCTGGATTTAATTCTGGATCAATTGGCCGATTACACCGAAAACCGCTTTGCCATGCAAAAGAAAGTGCAGGGCGCGATGATTTATCCGATTATTCTCATGCTGATGTCTTTTGCCATTGTGATGGGGCTGATGACCTATGTGGTTCCCGACATCGTCAAGACTTTTGATCAAAGTAAAGATGCCTTGCCGTGGATTACGGTTGTGCTGATGAAAGCCAGTGATTTCATCCGTGTGGCCTGGCCGTTTTTACTGATCGCCAGTGTACTGGGTTTCATCACTTTGGCACGTTTTTTAAGAACGTCTGCCGGGCATTATGCCTTTGATCGTTTAACGCTCAAATTGCCATTATTTGGTAAATTATCGCGTGGTATAAATGCAGCACGTTTTGCCAGCACCTTATCGATTTTGACCCAGTCTGGTGTACCTTTGGTTGATGCACTTAAAATTGGCGCCGCGGTAAGTAATAACTGGGTGATCCGTGACTCTGTTAACCAGGCAGCCGAGCGTGTCACTGAAGGTGGTAACCTGGCGACACAATTGGAACGCAGTGGTTATTTTCCAGCGATGATGGTACAAATGATCAAAAGTGGTGAAGCATCCGGCGAGCTTGATCGTATGCTGCAGCGCGCCTCGACCATGCAGGATCGGGAAGTGACTACACTGATTTCCACTTTACTGGCATTACTTGAGCCTTTAATGCTGGTCTTGATGGCAAGTATCGTGCTGGTAATCGTGATTGCTGTGATGATGCCAATTGTGAATATGAACAATATGATTTAACTGATTTTACATTTTATAAAGATAATGATTGTGCGAGAGAGTGAGATGCAAGGGAAACGATATCAAGTGAAGCAGTCTGGCTTTACCCTCATTGAAGTGATGGTGGTGATTGTAATTTTAGGTGTATTGGCTGCACTGATTGTTCCTAATGTGATGGGGCGTGGTGAAAAGGCCAAGGTTGATACCACTTCCATTACCTTAAAAGGCGTTGCTGGTGCTTTAGATCAATATAAACTGGATAATGGTAAATATCCGTCTATGCAAGATGGTGGTTTAGATGCACTGGTGAATCAGCCTGCTTCGGCTAAAAACTGGATGCCGGGCGGATATGTTAAAGGTGGTTATCCGAAAGACAGCTGGGACAATGATATTCAATATGTGATTCCAGGCGCTGAAGGCCGCCCATTTGATTTATATTCTTTTGGTGCTGATGGCAAAGAGGGTGGTGAAGATACGGATGCCGATATTTATTATCAGCCTTAATTAGAAATCACTATTTATTTTAATTTATCGAATATATCACTTCACTTCATCTGAATATTCAATAGAAGCTGAAGTGATAATAAATCTTAATTATAAAATATATATTAAAATATTGAATTTAAACAGAATATATAATAATCATTATTTGAGAGTTATAATAAGAATTATTCCCATATTTATTGATTACAAGAATTGTAAAATATGAATAAATATAGTCTTTTTATTTAATTAAAACTGAGCATAATATCCTTAATGGTATTTTTTAGCCAAGGAGAATGGAATGAAAGCATTAATAGTATCGGATGAAATTAACCAATTTCACTGGGCAATGCTCAAGTCTGTTCTTTTGATTTTGAGCTTGCTTCCCATTAGCCAGGGCATTCTAAGTTTATGGAATGCAACCGAAGGCAGTAGCCAGATCATGGTTGGCTTTTTTGCCATCAGTGTATTTAGCACATTATTTGTATTGTGTTTTTGGTCTGCATTAAAAGCCACTGTACTCAACTTAAAACAACAACAGTCTTCAACTTTAGAACAGGGTGTGGTGAAAGTTTATCGTTATATGCCGATGCTATTTTTAGCAGCCATGATGTCTTATTTGGTGACTCAGCTATAAATTAAAGGTAATAAAAAACCGAGGTATTGACCTCGGTTTTTAGTGCCTTTTTATTTCTTCTCCCTCTGGGATGAGGAATATATTCCGCAAGAGGATGAGGGTGATTAATCATAAATAATTAACCTCTCCCTAGCCCTCTCCTAGAAGGCATAGGTATCTACACATCTTTAGGTACCTAATGCAATTGTTGCGATTTCATTCAGTTCATCTATTGAATATTCCGAGAGCAGTTGAAGAGTGTTCAGTAAAATCGAAAGTCCTGCCAATATTGCA